>JANOXZ010000114.1:0-9739 GCA_031418695.1 Synechococcales cyanobacterium VAR_35_metabat_10 | reverse complement strand
GACCAAAAAAGTATCTAGTCTTTGTTTCTGTAACTCTGAACCATCATCGTACTGCCGCCGCAAAATCTTAATCACCCCGCGATAATGGCGGAATTCCCCAATGCTCTCCATCCACACCGGCTCATTGGTGCCTTCCAAAATAATTTTTTGCTGTTCTGTGGTCAGTTTTTCCCAAGGAGTAGTCAGCTCAAATCCATAAGCCTGTCCCAGATTTTGCAACAGAGATAAGTAGTAAGAGTTATCTTTATCTGCCCAAGGCAAAATCGCTCCATAGAGCTGAGCTTGGGGATCGGGCACAATCAATTCTGGCGCAAACAAACGCAGGTTGCCCAAACCATGACATTCTGGGCAAGCCCCATAAGGTGAGTTAAACGAAAATAACCGAGGAGTCAATTCTTCCATCACCGCCCCATGTTCTGGGCAGGCAAATTTCTCCGAGAACACTAAATCAGGAATCTCATCATCTTGATCCGCCAAAATATTGATCACCGCAATTCCATCGGACTGCTTCAAACAAGTGGCCAAAGAATCCGCCACCCGCGAAGCAATCCCGGCTTTTTGCACCAGCCGATCGATCACAATTTCGATGGTATGCTGCTGGTTTTTATCTAAAGCAATGCGATCGGACAACTCCCGAATTTCGCCATTCACCCGCACCCGCACAAAACCGCTGGCGGCCAAGCTAGAAAGTAATTTTTGATGAGCGCCTTTTTTGCCCCGCATCACTGGTGCCAGGATCTGAAACTTGGTCTTTTCGGGCAACTCCGCCACCCGATCGCACATTTCATCAATAGTCTGGGGCGCGATTGATCGGTCACAATGGGGACAATGGGGCACTCCAGCGCGACCAAAGAGCAGTCTGAGATAATCATAAATCTCCGTCACCGTGCCCACCGTCGATCTTGGATTGTTGGAGGTAGATTTTTGATCGATCGAAATTGCTGGACTCAAACCCTCGATCGCATCTACTTCGGGTTTATCGAGCTGACCCAAAAACTGTCGGGCATAAGCACTGAGGGATTCTACATAGCGGCGCTGTCCCTCAGCAAAAATGGTATCAAAAGCCAAAGAAGATTTGCCAGACCCAGAAATACCCGTAAATACAATTAATCGATCGCGGGGTAATTCTAGACTGATATTTTTCAGATTGTGCTGGCGGGCACCCATAATCCGAATCTTGTCTCGATTTGGCAAACTCATATATTGCTAGGCATTAATGCTAGACAGTGCGGACATACCAATATAGCAAATATCTTCCAAAAAAACACGCAGAAAAGGGCGCTGTGCGCCCATTCTCGTCCATCATTTTTTCTGTAACCAACTAATCTAGATTGATCTATCTAGGCAAATAAGCTAAAGGATTTACTGCGCTGCCACCGCCAGGGTGAATTTCGAAGTGCAAGTGAGGGCCAGTACTGCGACCAGTGTTACCCATATCAGCAATATGCTGACCTTGCTTAACTGCTTGACCTGCACTAGCAATCAAACGGTTGTTATGACCATAGCGAGTCATGCTGCCATCAGAGTGCTGAACATCAATTACCTTGCCGTAACCGCCGCCTTGATAGCTGGAAGAAACGACCACGCCATCGGCTGCTGCTACTACAGGAGTGCCGATCGGGCCAGCAATATCAATACCTTGGTGCATTCTGCCCCAACGTCTGCCATAGTTTGAACTTAGAGTCCCTCTAGTTGGCCAGACAAAATTGGCGGCAATTTGCTCAGAGCCGTAGCTGCTACCGGTAGCAACTCTAGGCTGAACTGCAGCAGGAACTACATTGCTGCGAGGAGCCGGAACCATTAACTGAATACCAGCCGGATTAACTGTGCTAGTGCTAGCAGTGCCAGCACTAGTGTAGCGAGGAGAAGATGTTTGGTTAATGCTAATGCGTTGGGCAACTACTTTCGGCCCAACCAGTCCGGAATCAGTACCTTGGTAATCTGAATCGACGGAATTCAATACAACGTGGTTGTTTTCCTGAGTAGGAACCCTCGTAGCGTTGACTCCCTCACAGAGAGGCGAGACCGCTAGACCACAAATGCCGAGTGTCAATGAGACTCTGGCTGTAAAATTGAAAACAGATTGTGCTTGAAATCGGCTGGTAGGCTGAATAACTTGAAACAATGAAAAGAACGAGCGGTTCTTAGATGTAGCCCTAAAAGCGGCTTTTGAAGGCTTCAATAAAGCCTTCTGAGAAATTTCGGTCTTCAAAAATAAACTCCTATTTTGAATGGACGAGATGGCGATCGAACAATGTTAGTGAGAAATAATTCCCACTTAAGTTCGGTGGCCAACCGAGCAACTCCAATCACACCAAATAAAAAAATTTAGCACCACGTCTTCTGGAAGATTTGCTGCAACTTATCAGCAAATTTTCATCCTTGGCTAACAACTAGGTTAGCCTCAGGGCAAGAACCTGAGCGGAACTCAGATTCAGTAAGTCAAAAGCCTTACTGCTCAGGAACAACTCTATGGGAATGTGTAACGTTTTGCAAGCTTTTTTGAAAAAATATTCTCATTTAGGCTTTGTTAACATGCCAGTTTATGAAGCTCTGTAAAGGTTAGAGAGATTTAATTTCCGCTTAACCTAGAGTCTCTTCTTCTTGACGATGTCAAACGATAATCATATAAATATCGTGCAAACAGTCACTTACATCAGATGGATGTTGATAGCCCGACTTTAAGTCAGTATCTCCATATCTTACAACCGTATATTTGCTTAGGAAATCCCTTCATCTAGACAGAAATATGAAATGTGACAAGCCGTAAGCTTCCACTCTTAGCCATTTTCAGGTATTGCGGATGGTCGGCATGAAGCAAAACACGAACTATCCATACCCGATCGCCACCAAAGTTCAATAAGTATTACTTATCTATGAACAGTATCATTCATTACAAAACAGATGTAAGTTACTCCCCAAATGCTGGCCAGCAGCAAATAGCCAGCATTTAATCCCAACCAATCTGTCGATAGACTTCGCACAAACCAGCCGCCACACTTACTGACAGGTTCAAGCTTCTCACTCCTGGCTCGCGCATGGGAATATATAACTTGGCTGCACAATGCTCTAAAGCAATAGCAGGTAAGCCTTCAGTCTCGCTCCCAAAGAGTAGCCAATCATCTTCCTTAAAAGAAAAATCCTGAAAAGGGCCAGCACCCCTGACTGTAAAACCTATCCAGCGACTATTTTGTTGACGTTGAATTTCTAATAAATCTTCGATCGATTCATGGATATGTAATTTTACGTAGGGCCAATAGTCTAACCCCGCCCGCTTAAGGTATCGATCGGTAATCTCGAAACCCAATGGCTTCACCAGATGTAGGTCAGTTTTAGTGGCAGCACAAGTCCGGGCAATATTACCGGTGTTCGGTGGAATTTGGGGGTTAACTAACACAAGATGAGGCATAGATAAAGGCGTGATTTAGGGCTAAATAGGCGGAATAACTGGGCGAACTATCAGAAGTTCAAGTATATGAAATTTTAATCATTTATTTTTTGCAACTCTGGTGCTAATCACTCTGAGTATTACTGCCTAGTTAGGTGGCTAGAGGGGGCTGAACATTGCGGCAGACATCGCCAACAGCTTTTTTGATCAACGTTGCTGCTCAGCATATTGGCTGAAATTTTACTCAGTATTTGTAGGGTATATTACTCTCGACCAAGGAAATAATCTCATATATATTCATGCACCAACTTTTTGCGATCGATTTTTCTCCTACTAGATTTTTTGTTGCCAGTGGCTTGGCACTGGCGACCATTGCTTATTCCGAAATGGCTGTATTGGCTCAAGCCAAACAAAATAGCATTGGCCCAACTTTTACCTTTGGCAGTGGGAGTAGTACTTTTGGTGTTGAGGGCAAGCTGCACCTCACTGAAAATGTTTTCCAGGTCAAAAACAATCTATCACTGCGGCCATTTCTGCGCTTTCCAGCTAACGGCATTGATCTAGGAGCTGGTGTTACCTACGACTTCGATTTTGCTCGCTACTCGCAAGTCACGCCTTATGCAGGCATTGGTCTAGCATCATTAAATGGTATTTCCACCACTTCCAGCTTGTTGGGTGGAGCAGTCACCAGCCAACAATTCAATCAAGTGACCTTTTATGGTCAAGCTGGAGTAGAAATCAATGCCAGCCAAAACTTATCGCTCAGTGGTAATATTCAAATACCTTTTAACAATAAGTTAAATACTAATTTCTCTTTGGGTGCCAACTATCGATTTTGACCTGATTACTCCGTGATTCGACTTACAGCAATTAGCCAAACCACGCTTACAATTGGTTAGCTGCTAACAAAATATGGGCACAATTCAGCTATTAATCCAGTCAGCTTCCCCAAGAACCCATTATTGTCATCTGCATGAAAAGTCTTTTTTGGTTGGGCATTCCGATCGCTCTTATCTCTTGGTCAGCAAGGGCAGTACAGGCGGAGTCCGACAAAAATGACAGCTTTTTGGGTCCGATCGTGACTTTTGTAAATGGCCAGACCACCGTGGGGATTGGTGGCAAACTTCACATCACCAACAGCGTTGCAGTGCGGCCATCCTACAGTTTTGCTAATTTATCTGGTTCCGGTGTCACTGTAGCCGGTGGCTCGGCTACTTATGAGTTTGATATCAAAAATTCTCTCTTCACACCTTTTGCTGGAGTCGGCGTAAATTCTTACAATTCTGATAACGGTGGTAAACCAGAGACCTCGATCGCCCCTTTTGCTCAGATCGGAGTAGACATAGCAGCAAATGACAGCATTGCCATCACTGCCGATGTAAAAGTACCGATTACCAGTGGTGCTCCTTTAGGAACAGTAATGAGCATCGGTGGTGGTTATCGTTTCTAAGGTTGGTACTAAAGAAATTGGCCATGAGTAGGCAATATGGGTTGGGAAAACTGCTTTCCATCGCCCTCTGTCGGCACAAGTTTCTGTATAAATGTTAAAATCCTGTGATAATTATTAAGCGGTGTCTGGTTTGGGTCGGAAAGTATTTTCAATCGACTAACCCGCCTGCTGGTAGAACCTTTTTAGAGTTTTGTCTCTTTAGAGAAGAATTGCCAGCGATATTAAATTTTATAGATCACCTATCTGCCGACCATGCTGAAAAAACTCCTAGGCGACCCCAACGCTCGTAAATTAAAGAAATTCCAGCCCATCGTTACTGAGATCAGTCTCCTAGAAGAAGAGCTGCAAACTTTGAGTGATGAGCAACTGAAATCCAAAACCGCTGAGTTTAAGCTGCGTCTAGAAAAAGCAGATAATAATGAGGAAGAAAAGGAAATCTTAGACGAAATTTTACCTGAAGCTTTTGCGGTAGTGCGTGAAGCGGGCAAAAGAGTTTTGGGGATGCGGCACTTTGATGTCCAAATGCTGGGTGGCATGGTGCTGCACAATGGTCAGATCGCCGAAATGAAAACAGGTGAAGGTAAAACTCTGGTAGCAACCTTACCGGCTTATCTCAATGCTCTCAGTGGCAAAGGGGTGCATGTCATTACGGTCAATGATTACTTGGCAAGGCGTGATGCGGAGTGGATGGGTCAGATTCATCGCTTTTTAGGTCTATCGGTGGGCTTGATTCAATCAGAAATGAACCCAGCAGAGCGGCAAAAAAACTATCGTTGTGATATTACCTATGCTACTAATAGTGAGCTAGGTTTTGACTATTTGCGCGATAACATGGCTACTTCCATTTCTGATGTGGTACAGCGCACCTTCAATTACTGTGTAATTGATGAGGTCGATTCCATTTTGATCGATGAAGCCAGAACACCGCTGATTATTTCTGGTCAAGTTGAAAGACCTACCGAAAAATATCAACAGGCTACCAATGTTGCCAAAATGTTGAAAAAAGAGCAACATTATGAAGTAGATGAAAAAGCTAAAAATGCTCTGCTCACTGATGAAGGTTTTGCTGAAGCTGAGAAAATTTTGGGTGTAGAAGACTTATATAACGAAGAAGATCCTTGGGCGCATTACATCTTTAATGCTATCAAGGCTAAGGAGCTATATATTAACGATGTTAGCTATATCATTCGCGATGGCGAAATCGTGATTGTAGATGAATCCACGGGTCGAGTTTTAAGCGGTCGTCGTTGGAGCGATGGTTTACACCAAGCCGTAGAAGCTAAAGAAGGCGTAGAAATTAAAAACGAAAGCCAAACTCTAGCTACTATTACCTACCAAAATTTCTTTTTGATCTATCCTAAGCTCAGTGGGATGACCGGGACAGCCAAAACAGAAGAAGTGGAGTTAGAGAAAACCTACAAAATTCAAGTTACGGTAATGCCCACTAATCGCATCCGGCAGCGGATGGATTATGCTGACATGGTGTTCAAAACCGAGATGGGTAAATGGAATGCCGTAGCTGGAGAGTGTAAAGACTATCACGAGGAAGGCCGACCCGTACTGGTGGGTACTACTAGTGTGGAAAAATCGGAAGTGCTGTCGCGATTACTTAATCAGCTCGAAATTCCTCATAACTTGCTCAATGCTAAACCCGAGAACGTGGAGCGAGAATCGGAAATTGTGGCTCAAGCAGGTCGTAAAAAAGCAGTGACGATCGCCACCAATATGGCTGGTCGCGGTACTGACATTATTTTGGGTGGTAACTCCGACTATATGGCCAGATTGAAGGTGCGAGAGTATTTGTTCCCTAGAATTGTTGCCCCAGAGGATGATAGTAAATTTGCACCGATGCAAGTACCGGGTACCGAGCAGGTTAGTAATGCTTCTGGTCAAGGTTTTGGTGGTCTACCGAAAAAAGTCAAAACCTGGAAAGCTTCACCAGATATTTTTCCTACCAAAATTTCAGCAGAAACTGAAAAGCTCCTGAAATCAGCGATCGATTTTGCAATCACTCACTACGGTTTACAAAGTCTCTCGGAGCTAGATGCTGAGGAAGTAATTGCAGTAGCCTGCGAAAAAGCTCCCACCGATAACCCAGCAATTCAAAAGCTGCGCGATGCCTATCGATCGATCCGCAAAGACTATGATGCTTTTACCGATCGGGAGCATGAAGAAGTTCTCAATCTGGGTGGTCTGCATGTAATTGGCACCGAACGCCACGAATCGCGGCGAGTTGATAACCAGCTTCGGGGGCGGGCTGGTCGCCAGGGCGATAAGGGTTCGACCCGCTTTTTCTTGAGCTTAGAAGATAACCTAATGCGGATCTTTGGTGGCGATCGGGTGGGCAAGATGATGGATATGTTCCAAGTGGAGGAAGATATGCCGATCGAGTCTAAAATGCTCACTAATAGTTTAGAGGGCGCCCAGAAAAAAGTTGAGACTTATTATTACGACATGCGCAAGCAAGTATTTGAGTACGACGAGGTAATGAACAACCAACGTCGGGCTATTTATGCCGAACGCCGTCGGGTTCTCGAAGGCCAAGATCTGAAAGAACAGGTGTTGGTTTACGCCGAAAAAACTATGCAAGATATTATCGATGTCAACATCGATCCAGAGCTGCCCCCAGAAGAATGGAAGCTAGAGCCAATGGTTTCTAAGGCGCGGGAATTTGTCAATCTGTTTGAAGATCTCAATCCCACTCAGCTTGAAGATATGACATATCCAGAGATTCGAGCTTTTATGTACGAAGAAGCCCGTAAGGCTTATGACGTGAAGGAAGGTTTGGTAGACAAAGTTCAACCCGGCTTGATGCGTCAGGCTGAAAGATTTTTTATTCTGCAACAAATCGATAATCTCTGGCGTGAGCATTTACAGGCAATGGAATCTCTGCGGGAGTCGGTGGGTCTGCGGGGCTATGGTCAAAAAGATCCGTTGATTGAATATAAGCAAGAAGGCTATGAGATGTTCTTAGAAATGATGACTGACATTCGCCGGAATGTAGTCTACTCGATGTTCCAGTTCAATCCGGGCGAAGGCTAGATTAGCTCTAACAATCAAAAAAAACAGGCTTTCTAGCCTGTTTTTTTTCGTAAAGTCTCAGATTTATTATTTGACTTCTTCTAGTTCACTAAGCCGAAAAGTGACCATTTTGTCCCAATTGCCTCCTTCAAAAATCACTGCTGCCTTACCATCGGTGATTCTTTGGACAAATCCTTGAAAGTTGTAGTAGGTATCAGTTTTATTGGTGATCTTGACCACCGAGCCGGGAAGAATCATAATTGCTCGAATATTTAATGATTACCACCACATCTTAATCGATTCTCGCCCTAAGAGACTGCACCCATGATTCCCAGAAATTTGATCGATTATTAGCACCTATAAAGCTAGCCTGATATCGAAAATGCTAGATGATCAGTTTTGCGACTTCCAGCTTGTTACTTCGTCTGTAACCTGCTGTAGCATATTTATTCCATTTATAGAATGGCCGGTTGGTAAGCACTCTTATTTTTTACGGATAATCGTAATCTCAATGTGTACATTCAGAACTTAAAATGAGCGAAGGCTGTATTTTTTGTCACTGTTTGTCATTGTCCGGCCACAAGACTTTTCATCCATTGCACTTTTATTAATGAATGCAGTCCATGTTTCGTAAACTTCGCGCCGCTCGTCCAATCATCAGAAGCAACGAGTCGCAACGCCCTCCTCGCCGGTTTTCTCTAGCTTGGATGCTGACTGTCCCTTTTATTTTGCAGCTTGGATTAGTTGTTGGTTTAGTTGGCTATCTTTCTTATCGGAATGGCCAAAATGCCGTCGAAGATTTGACTGGTCAGTTGATGGATTCGGTGGGTGTGCGGGTGGAACAAAAACTCAATAGTTATCTATCTTTACCCTGGTTAGTGAATCAGAGTAATCGGGATGCAGTGTTGCGGGGAGCCATAGATTTAGATTTCACCCGATCGCCAGCCTCGCCACCCACGTTATCTGCTGCTCAGCGAGAGCAGTATTTATGGCAGCAAATGAAGTTGTTTCCGGCTCTAGCCTGGATTTCTTTAGGCACCGAGACTGGTGACACCATGGGAATTTGGCGACCTGATGAGCAAGAAAAACTTCAGTTTTCGATTTCCAATCGATCAACTCAATATTTTGGCACTTACTATGCCACTAACGATAAAGGACTACGTACTACTCAGCTCAAGGTAGAAAAACCGGCTTTTGATCCTCGTACTCGTCCCTGGTATAAAGCAGCTTTGACTGCCAACGATGGTATTTGGACGAGTATTTATGCAGGGTTTACCCCCGGAACGATATTTGTTGCTGCTAGTCAGCCTTTATATGATCGGACAGGTAAGTTACTTGGTGTTAGCGGTGTGGATGTATCGCTATCAGGTATTCAAAAGTTTCTGGCCGAAAATCCGGTTAGTCCTACTGGTCAGGTGTTTTTGGTAGAAAAATCTGGGTTGTTGGTAGCTAGCTCTAGCCAAGAATTACCGTTTCGCCAACTGGCTAATAAATCCCCACAACGCATTGATGCTCTGCATAGTGAAACGTCTTTAATTAGCTCTACTGCGCGGTTTGTGAATCATAAGTTCGGAGGTTTTCAAGCTATTCAGCACTCCCAGAATTTTCAGTTTGATAACGCTGGAGAACACTACTTTGGTCGGGTGTTGTCTTTCTCTCATAAGCAGGGATTGGATTGGTCGATCGTCATTGTGGTACCAGCAGCAGATGTGATGGACAAAATCCGATCTAGTACCAATCTGACAATTTGGTTATGCTTGTTAGCATCTGGGTTAATTATTGTTGTCAATTCCTATTTAGGGAGGTGGTTGGCCAAGCCAATTATGGATTTAAGTCAAGCTAGTCAAGATATTATCCAAGGAGATTTTAGTGGAGATTTT
>JANOXZ010000113.1:0-15434 GCA_031418695.1 Synechococcales cyanobacterium VAR_35_metabat_10 | reverse complement strand
CAGTATTTGCTGGATTATTATCAGCAACATTGTCGGGGTAAAGACGATATGTTGATTCAATTAGGAGTGAGTTTTCAGCGATCGATGTATTGTGTGACTTCGGCGGTGATTCAAGCTCTACGCGGGGCTTTACTATATCCGTTGGATGACCCGAATCCGCAACATCTCCAGGCCAATCGTGATTTCTTTGAGGCGCAGATCGATCGATTCAAACGCCCCGAAGCTCGTCTGCGAGATATTCAAAATCAGGAATATCGTTGATGCCATGGCTGTGGGCTTCGACTCCGTGGGCTTCGACTCCGCTCAGCCCACGGAGTCAAAGCCCACACAGTCGAAGCCCATAAAGCCATTGAATTCCCTATCCACAATATATTCCTAAAGAATCCTATGCCAAATATCGTAGAAATTGCTGTTAATAACGACAGCTTCACCACCTTGGTTGCTGCTGTCCAAGCCGCAGGATTAGTCGAAGCCTTGCAGTCTCCTGGGCCATTCACGGTTTTTGCACCTACTGATGATGCTTTTGCTAACCTTCCCCCCGGCACAGTGCAAACTTTGGTACAGAATCCACCCCAGTTAGCTCGCATCCTGAAATACCACGTAGTCATGGGGAAATTAACTCAGGCAGATTTAGCTCGGGTGAAGACGGTGGTGTCGTTGGAAGGATCAATGATCGCGATTAATTGTGAAAACAATGTTTTTGAGGTGAAGAATGCAACTGTTGTTGCCGCAGATATTGAAGCCGACAATGGTATTATTCATGTTATCGATCGAGTGATTTTAATGGGATAGCTGGCACTGAATCAGAAGTCCGACTTCTTTTGTTGTGTTGGCTAACTTGTCTAAACGAAGCTGGCGAAAGAAGTCGGACTTCTGATCAATGAATTTAATGGGTAGCTATATGGTGCAATGGATCAACGATTTAATGACTAGTCTGGGCTACTGGGGCATTGGACTATTGATGTTTCTGGAAAATCTGTTTCCCCCAATTCCTTCAGAGCTAATTATGCCCTTGGCTGGTTTTACGGTATCTCAAGGCCGGATGAATTTCGGGCTGGCTGTCCTAGCGGGGACAGTAGGAACAATGGCGGGCACTTTTGCTTGGTATTACTTGGGAAGGATTGTAAACTATCAACTATTAGAAAATTGGGCGAATCGTTATGGTAAATGGATTGGGGTGACGGTATCGGAAATTGATCGGGTGAATAGTTGGTTCAATAAACATGGCAACAAGGCGGTATTTTTCGGGCGCATGGTGCCCGGAATTCGCACCTTGATTTCTTTGCCAGCAGGTATGAATAAAATGCCGATCGCTAGTTTCACACTTTATTCTACTATGGGTACACTGATCTGGACTTTGGCTTTAACGACCGCTGGTTTTTTGCTAGGAGATAACTATTCCGTAATTGAACAGTATTTAGCCCCTGTTTCTAAGCTAGTTCTATTTGGGCTCATTGGTTTAGTGGGCTACTGGCTATTTCGCAAGTTTCGTTGAATGGGAACAGAAGTCGGACTTCTATCTAAGCTTTTATGCCCTTGCTATTTTTAGATTTTTAGTTAAAATTGATTGCATCTCAGAATAACTGATTTAATTCTCTGAAGTGGTGGGACTTGCTAGGTATAAATATGATCAAAAGATTAGTTGATGTTGTTTTACATGATGAGAAACCTTTGCGACGTATTGTTGCTAAGATAATTTCTCGATCGCGTCTTGGCTATTGGTTGGGAGTTAGGATCAAGGTCGGAAACTACCTCCTATTGTTTCATCCCACTGCTCTTAGTACTATTTTATGGTACAATGCCACATCTCGGAGTGAAGATGCGGAATTTATTCAAGCTTTTTTGCGGGCAGGTGAGACATATATTGACGTTGGGGCTAATATCGGTGTTACTGTTATTCCTGCTGCAATTGCAGTTGGCGATAGTGGCAAAGTAATTGCTTTTGAACCTCATCCTAAGACGGTAAAATATTTAAGAGAAAATATTTTGCTGAATAAGTTGAATAATATCGAAGTCCAAAATTGTGCATTAGGTGATGTGCGAGGAACAGCATATTTTACCAATAAATCTTCTGATGATATGAATAAAGTCGTGAGTACTGACGAATCTAATATTCAGGTGCCAATTAGTCTTTTAGATAGTTTTACTGAGAAATGCGATCAAATTTCTTTACTCAAGGTAGATGCAGAAGGCTATGAAAAGTTTGTGTTAGCTGGTGCAGCACAAAGTATGGCAAAAGTTGAATGTATCTATTTTGAAGTGGATGAGCAAAATTTTTTGGAATTTGGCTACAGTTCTCAAGATTTGTTGCGGCAGGTAATGGCTTTGGGGTTTAGTATCTGGCGACGAAATGGTCATAAGCACGAGTTAGTTCCGATCGAGATCAATTCTTTTGTTCCGCTAACTACTGGCTATGAAAACCTCTTTGGTGTTCGTAATATTCATGATTTCACTGCCCGAACAAAATGGCACGTTAGTTAACTTAGATAGCTTTACCAATAGCTTAGAATTTTGAGCATGAATAACAAAGACAAACTAATTTGCGTTGTGTATGGTCTGATTGCATTGGTTGCGTTGCCAGCTACTTGGATCAATAACATCGCTTTCATGACTCAGCCGAGTAATTCTTCTGCTGCTGATTTCTTTCGGGCGGCCTATACAAATGCCGCTACAGCATCTCTTTCTAACGACCTGTTTTTACTGGCCTTTGCCACCTGTCTTTTTATGGCGATCGAAGGTCGGCGGGTAGGGGTTCGTTATGTGTGGCTATACATCATTTTATCCGCCATTATTGCTATCAGTGTTACATTTCCACTCTTTCTGATCGCTAGACAGATCAAAATATCTAATGAAGAGTCGATCAAAGTCACTACATAATCTATGAATAGAAGTCGGACTTCTTTCACTAACTTCGGTTGAATAAACCATTCAACAAAAGAAGTCGGACTTCTGTTCAAATATCAGTGGTATCTTGTTCTGCCACTTTGCCAAATAGATAATGATCGCCGATATATTTCAGAATCACCCGACCTAACTTAACATCATTACGCTCCACGATCGGCTTTACTACTACACCCTCGCGACCATGATTACCACCAATCAAAGAATCACCATCTGAAAAATCTTTGATCACATCCAAGGAAAAAGCACCCTCATAAATTAATGGTACTTGGGCTATTTGATGCCGATCGCACAAATTTTTAAACTTGCCGTAATCCACAAAATTGCCATCTAATAGCAGATCGAAAGCACGGAAATTCAGGCGTTTTTCACCATAAGTATAAGCCTGAATTCCTTGTCCATAGACCTCGCCATATAATACAGCTTGCTTGTGACCTTGTTCTTGTAGTTCAGCCAGGAGGTTTTTTACCCCAGCCAAAGTGTGCGGAAACCAATAAGTATTCGCCACCAACACAGTCGGATCTGCTGGTTCTTTGCGGCGCAGAGTCCGAGAACCAGCCATCATGGTCGGTTGCTCCTCATCAGCGTGCCATACATAACCTACCCGGCAATTAGTTCCGTGGATTTTCTCGGTAGCGACAACAGGTTCACCAATTTCCAATAGATTGGGGTAGCTACGCATATTTTCCAAGTTAGTGTAGCGCGGAAACATGAGGTCATCAGACGCACTGTCGCCTACTTGAATTTTAATCGGCGGATTGTATTTTTCAGCTTCATAAAACTCAGCCACATCTGCGCCGACTTCCATCCCTGGCTCTGGCAGCACCACTAAGCCAAAGGATGGTTCACCGCGCAGCTTGATGCGGTGGACTACTAATACTCGATCGCCATTAATATCTGTTTTTTCGGAGAGATATTGACCAACGTTCAATCGATCGGCTACTTCTCTCTTCAGGACTGTACCCTGTTCAAAATAAACTACGGCATCTCCGGGCTGGTGCGCGCCTTTTTTCACACACATTTGCCAACCTTGAACGGTGGCCAACTCTAAGGCATCAGCGTTACCGTGGGGCTTGATCTCCAATATCTCGCATACTTCGACTTTGATAGTGCTCATATTCTAATTTTCAAGGTTCGGTTGTTTCATCAAACATATTTCGGGCAGATTTTGCCCAAAATTTGCCCGGTTTTCCATGCTAGCACAAGATTTTCTGGATCGCCTACAATGTTTTCATGCTAATGCCATCCAAAAATCCGCTTTGCAATGATCTAAAAAAACTATGAATCCAGGTGATCTAGCTCAGCCCCGCGTAACCATTGTCTTTAATCCCGTAGCAGGACAGGCAACAAAAGTCCGATCGGCGATCGATCGAGCTACTACTCTATGGCAAGATCAAGGCTGGATGGTGAATATCGAGCCAACCCAATGTGCCGGAGATGGCACCAGAATTGCGCGGGAAGCTGCGGCTGCTGGTATGAATATTGTGGTGGCTGCCAGTGGGGATGGCACGGTGAATGAGGTGATGAATGGATTGGTGAATACCGATGTGGCGTTGGGGGTGTTACCCGCCGGGACAGTGAATATTTGGGCGCGGGAAATGGGGTTGCCGATGGATATTCAGCAATCAGCAGTGGCTTTGTTGGAGGCTAAGTGGTGTCAGATTGATGTAGGAAGGGCGCGGTCGATCTCACCCCGTATTCGTTGGCTGCCTCGGCGACGAATCACTACAAAACCGGCAAGTGCGATCGATCGCTATTTTTTACTGATGGCAGGGGTTGGTTTTGATGCGGCGGTGACGGAGGGGGTGGATTCAACTGAGAAGAAATATTTGGGGGTGATCGCCTATGTTAAAAGAGCGTTGCAGATGATTTATCAATATCAGGGTAGTCATCTAACTATTTATTTGGATGACAAGAAAATCCGAGGACGGGTGTTGATGGCAGTAGTGGGCAATAGTCAGCTCTATGGTGGGGTTATTAAGTTTACGCTGAATGCTTTGGTGGATGATGGTTTGTTGGATGTTTGTATTGTGAAGGGGCGCAGTATGCTGAAAGCGCCGCTACGTTTATTGTCTATTTTGTTTCGATCGCATCATTTGGATGATCAAATTGAATATCATCGGGCTACCCAGATACGTTTTCTGAGTCGTAAACCAGTGCCAATTCAAATAGATGGTGATTATTTGGGGACTACACCGATGCGGTTTGAGGTGGTGCCAAAAAGTTTGTGGGTGTTGGTGCCCCCCAATGCCGATAAATCATTGTGGCAGCAAAATCTAGATTAATTGGAGCTGTTGATATCATTGGGTTTGGGCTAGCATTTTAAGTGTTTTGACGAAAATCGCTGGAAACAATCTGTATCAGCTAAAGTTCAGAAGACATGATATTTTCCTTGAATTATGCGCCAACTCTCAATTTTTTCTCCGAGAAACCAAGCGATCGCTACTCTAAGTCCAGGAATTATCGATTCTTTGGCGATCGCTGCTATTACTGGCTATCAACGTTATTTGTCGCCTTACAAGGGTTTTCGTTGTGCCCATCGGGTGCTGCATCAGGGAGAATCTTGTTCGCAGTATAGTGCTAACTGTCTATCATCAGTAGACTGCGCTTCTTGTGATCTCGCTGGATTGGATTGCAGTGGCTTAGATGCCTGTGGTGGTTGTAGCTGGTAATGAAAGCCATGTTATATTAGTTCAGTTGTCGCGATGGAGATTTCCTGTATGTTGCATGACCAATTTTCCCCCACTAACAATTTCGCTGCTGGCTCAAATATCCGATCGAGAGCTGCAATCTAATTATCTAAACCACGTCGATCGAACTGATGAAGTTGCCAGTCTATTGGCTCAGATTGAAGACAAAGATTTAGCACTGAGAATCATTAATCTTGCTCTGGAAGTAGATCTCATACTAGGCAGTAAGTTGACCAGCTCAGCGACTCCAGATATACAGGCAATTATTGTTGAGAAGATCGATCGATTAGATGTTCCGATCGCTCTAAAGTTAGAGCTTTGGCACCAGACAAAATCAAAGGCTGCCCTACCTCATCTACAAAGTATTTTCTTTTTAAAGCTGCATTATCAGGATGCTGGTTACAACCTTACAGAGTCATCGATCGCCGCAATTATTGATATTGATCCAGAAACAGCTCTTATCCTTTTAAGGGAATCACAATACGATTCTCGCTTCTCTGCAAAAGCTGCACTACTTCTAGAAAAAATAGCACCTAATGAAGCGATCGAGCCATTAGTACGTTTGTTGGAAAAACCATATTTCAATAGTAGCGGTGGTAATCACCTAGCAATGCAAGCATTGGGTGAAATCGGTACGGATGAAGCTATTAATAAAATTCGAGAATTTTTAGAAGATAGATGTCATTGGTCAGAGCGCGCTTATATACATGGATTAGGGATTGTTGCAGAGCCAGCAATGATCGATCATTTGGTTTACTTGCTTTCTCAACCAGAGGATATTGAAGATCTTTGCTCGTATGCGATCGAAGCCCTTCAATATGTGGGTGAAAGGATGTTTGACTGTTTGCATCGAGCATTATACTGGCTGAAATTCGATGAATATCGAACTTATCCCTTCGATAAAATTCTAGAAATTCTGCTTGAATGGGATTATGAACGTACTATGATTTCTCTAGAAGGAGCAATCCAAAGTTATGATTCGATCGTAAAAATACGAGCAGCTATGGCTTTAAGTTCGTGGGAGATTTCGATCACAGATCGAAATCTATTGGTTCTTTTGAGCGCCCTTGATTTCTCAGAGATGAATGTGCAACTAGAGATAGCTTGTTGTATCAGGGGAATTATCTACAGGAAGCAATATGTTACTGGCTGTGACAACGTTGATATTAGCCCAGAACTAAAATAACACAAGCCATTCTGGAAACCAAACCGATTCTGATCAAAAATGCTCATCATCCTAATAAAGAAATTCGTAGTAGAGTTATTCACAAATTATTTGACTCTGAGCCTGACGAGCAGGAAGTAATAAGTAATTTACTAGATAGTGGTATTTCATTGACTTATTTAGAGAATGATACTATAAAAGTTAGAGCTGTAGCTAAAATTAGTAAGACTGGTGGTGAATCAGCTCTACCTGTTTTATTACAGTTAATTGATGACCCAGATCTTAAAATCCGCGAAGCGGCAGTTCAAGGAATAGTCGGGTTAGGAAGTGAAACAATACTTCCTATATTGTTGGAACTAGCGGCTAATAATGAGTTGGTGACAAGTTTGATTTCTGAGTTGGGTGATTTGGCTCGGTATGACCCGCAAGCAAGTGTGTTTGATATCTTTCATCGCAACCAAGATATTGCACTAAAGTTCCTAGAAACGGCTGAAAAAACCATGGTTGAAAATGTACGAAATAGAAGAAGCTTAGGTAGAGCAGGGATTTTCGACTTGGGCAAAATTGGCGACGAATTAGCTATCATTGCTCTTAAAGAGGTTTTAGTCGCTAATGATGATTACGAGAATGTGGACGATGCCGTCCACTCACTTGCCCAAATCGGAACAGATTCAGCCGCGTCAGCTTTATTGAGCGTCCTGCCCGGTACAGGCATCATGTTTGGTTGGATCAGCAGCCAATTGAGTCGCCGAGGTCGATTAGGAATCGTCCCACAGCTATGGTTGATTCAGCGACAAATGTATTGTTTTCGTATAGCAAGTTCACTAAACTATATTCAACAGCAAGAGAATCTATACAATCCTGATTTCAGTGATATTCCAATTCATCCCAACTTTCAACCAGATTACCCACGATTGCGAGATGTATTGCTGGGAGATATTGATAACTCATCAAGGCAAATATTTCCTAACTATTAGGTAATAATTCACAATTGCTTTTGATAGCTACATCACTTGAATCCTAGATAGTGGGCAGTGCTTCGACTCTGTTCAGCAACAGCCCACCCTAAAAATTATTCGTGCCATACTTTTCTTTCAAAGGTAATGCCGAGCGATCCACCATCTCTGTAAGTATCGATGGAGCATACACCAGTAATACGAGTTGGTAACATAAAAAATCTCACAGGTTAAAGTCTAAACAGAAAAGCTAGCAACCTCGATAGAAGTGGTAACTGCCAATGTTTTGCGCTCGTGTTTGATGCGATCGATTTCTCTAAGAGTCTGTGATGTTAAATAACTTGCATCGCAGCTAGGGCAGCTAACAACCGGTACATTCTCGATTACGAGCAACTCTTTCCCATTCCCGTAGGTTCGATGTGCATAGCGAGTTCTGGCCTGAGCAAAGCCACAAACGTCACACACAGTAGTTCCTTCAGTTTCAGAGCGCATAGACTGTAATGATGCTAAAAATATAATAGATTATCATCGTAACCTAGCAGCGAAGATAATTATAGAAACCAATCCATAACATTAAGTATCGTTAAATAGTGCTCAGCTTAGTTTACAAAACCAGCCCCTGACCCCCACAATGAAAGCCGTTTGGCAAACCCAGACACCCATCTGGTACTCTGGAGATCGCACAAGTTGGCATCCCAGATCCAACACCCCCAATATATAAATTTTTATTAAAAAACTTTCGGCATAGCATTGGAGCAAATATGAACATTACCGCGATCGGTTTGAGCCACAAAACAGCCCCAGTAGAAGTTCGGGAAAAACTCAGCATCCCCGAACCCCAAATCGAAGCCGCCATCAAAACCCTCCAAAGCTGTCCCCACATCGAAGAAGTCGCCATCCTCAGCACTTGTAACCGCCTAGAAATCTACCTCGTCTCCAAAGATGTCGAAATGGGCATCCGCGAAGTCACCCAGTTCTTAACCGAATACGGCCAACTCTCGATCGAAGACCTGCGTCATCACCTCTTTATGCTGCTCCACGATGACGCAGTTATGCACCTCATGCGCGTCTCTGCCGGACTCGATAGCCTCGTTCTCGGCGAAGGCCAAATTCTCTCTCAGGTCAAAAATACCCACAAACTCGGCCAACAATACGGCGGCATCGGCTCCATATTGCACAAACTATTCCGCCAAGCCCTCACCGCCGGTAAGCGCGTCCGCACCGAAACCAGCATCGGCACTGGTGCAGTCTCGATCAGCTCCGCTGCCGTCGAACTCGCCCAAATGAAAGTAGCAAGCTTAGCCGATCAATCGATCGCCATCGTGGGAGCCGGAAGAATGTCTCGCCTGCTGGTTCAGCATTTAATCTCAAAAGGCGCAAAAGATGTCACGGTGTTAAATCGATCGGCCAAACGCGCCGAAGATCTGCGCAAGATGTTTCCTGAAATTGAACTGAAACTAGAACCCTTGGCCGAAATGCTGCAGGTGATTGCCAAGTCTTCGATCGTCTTTACCAGCACCGCCTCCAATGACCCCCTGTTAGACAAACATAATCTGGGTGGAGTATTAGTAGCAGAATGCTCCCTGATGATTTTTGATATCTCGGTACCCCGTAACGTCCATTCCAACGCCAATGACCTTGCTAATGTCAAAGCCTTCAACGTTGATGATTTAAAAGCTGTAGTGGCACAAAACCAAGAAGGCCGCAGGCAGATGGCGATCGAAGCCGAAGCTTTATTAGATGAAGAACTCGCCAACTTCACCGAATGGTGGCGCTCTTTAGAAACAGTGCCTACTATGAACAGCCTGCGGGACAAAATGGAAAACATTCGCGTCCAAGAACTCGAAAAAGCCTTATCTCGCTTAGGTGCCGAGTTTGCCGGTAGAAATCAAGAAGTAATCGAAACTCTTACTAAAGGCATTATCAACAAAATTCTTTATGACCCGATGGTGCAACTGCGTGCCCAGCAAGATATTGAGACTCGTAAGCAAGCGATGTTGGCTTTGCAGACTTTGTTTAACCTTGACGGTGCCGTGAATAAGACACAAAGCCAGTCTTAAGCAGCGCAACATTTTGCTTGCCACAAAGATAGTCGAGTGATTACAAAGGTAACTACTCGACTATCTCTAAATTATTTAAAATATCACAGTCTTCACCCAATCTTTATAGCTATCATGCTTACCTTGGGTAATTGCCGTCATGGCATCCTTAATTTTAGTAGTGATTTCGCCGGGGGCATTGGGGATTTTGTAATTTTCGACCCGACTCACCATCGATACCTTCGCTGCCGTGCCACAGAGAAATACCTCATCGGCAATAAACAGCTCCGATTTATCGATCGGTCTTTCAATTACCTCAATACCTAAATTCTTAGCCACAGTAATGATGCTATCGCGGGTAATGCCTTCTAAAATATCCTGGTCAGCTCCAGGAGTGTAAAGCTTACCATTGCGCACCATAAAAATATTCATACCAGTAGCTTCCGAAACCTTCCCTTGGGAATTCAGCAAAATCGCCTCATCAAACCCGGAATGATAGGCTTCAGTCTTAGCTAACGAAGATGTAATGTAAGCACCGCTAATTTTGCCTCGCAGCGGCAAGCTGATATCTTCCTGACGATGCCAAGAACTCATCCGGCAGCTTACCCCCTCTGGCTTGCTGAGGTATTCACCCAAATACAGACCATAGATGAAAAAGTTCTGTTCAATATCGTGCAAACGGGGCGCAATTCCCAAACCAGAAGAATAGACAAAAGGCCGCAGGTAAAAAGGCTTAGTGGGCTTATTTTGCTTGATAAACTCAATCATCGCGCTTTCGATTTTGTCGGGAGGCAAATCATAGTGCATGAAGCGGGCACTGTGACTTAAACGCTGACAATGCCGATCGAGTCGAAACAACAAAGCTCGATCGGGCTGGGCTTCGTCGACCCAACCGCGCAAACCGCCGAAAGCACCAGTTCCATAGTGCAGAGCATGGGTGGCGATCGAAACATTAGCCTCGCGAAAGGGCACAAACTTACCTTCAAAGTAAGCGATCGGGAGAAACTCTTCCATAACAAATCCAGGAGCAGGGTGGCCAGAAGTCCGATCCTACCAAAAAAATGGCTCAAGAACTGACCTTTGATATCTATCATGGGTGGAGATCTTGGGAACAATGCACTGGCTATAAAGATTGAGAGTTAAGTTAAATTACTCAGGTGGTTTGCCAAGAACTACAGGCATCATGTATGTATAAATAGATCGATGAAACGATAAGACGATTGGTCTTCGCTTACGCTCCGTGAACGCCAACTAAAAAATTGAGTTCTGCCAATATTATGCGCTTCCTCTTTCTACACAACAACTTCCCGGCTCAGTATCGGCATATTATTCAGGAATTGGCCAAAGATCCGGCTAACCAAGTCTTCTTTGTCACCAAGACCGCCGAACCCCAAATGCCGGGGGTAACTAAGCTGATTTATAAACCCAGCCGCGATCCACACAACAATACTCACCATTATTTGTTGCCGCTAGAAAACTCAGTCTTACATGGGCAAGCCGTGTATGTTGTGATGGAAAAGCTCAAGAAGCAGGGCTTTATGCCCGATGTGATGTGTGGCCATTCCGGTTGGGGTCCTACGCTATTTTTGAAAGATGCTTTTCCTCAAACGCCGTTGATGTGCTACTTCGAGTGGTTTTACAACATGTACGGCAGCGACATGGACTTCGATAAACAGGCTGTCCAGAACATTGATGACATGGCACGGATTCGGGTTAAAAATGCTTCGATTTTGGTGGAGCTGTATTCCTGCGATCGAGGACTCTCCCCCACTAACTGGCAAAGATCTCAGTTCCCTAAAGAGTTCCACGATAAAATCTCGGTGATGCACGACGGCGTAGACACCGATTATTTTGTGCCAGATCCGGGAGCCAAGCTAGTGATTCCCAACCTGGATCTGAGTGGCGTAGATGAGATTGTTACCTATGTGGCCAGAGGCATGGAGCCATACCGGGGGTTTCCACAATTTATGGAGTCTCTGGTTTACCTGCAAGAACAACGTCCTAACTGTCATGCGGTAATTGTTGGTTCCGAGCGGGTTTGCTATGGTCGGGCACTCCCCAACAATCAAACGTTTAGGCAGTTGATGTTAGATAAGCTGCCCAATCTAGATCTATCCCGGATTCACTTCACCGGTTCGTTACCCTACAACCAATATCTAAAAGTAATTCAGGCTTCCTCGGTACATGTTTATCTCACTTATCCCTTCGTGCTTTCTTGGTCGGCGATCGAGTCTATGTCCACGGGCTGTTTGGTGCTGGGTTCTGATACTCAACCTGTCCATGAAGTGATTACTGACGGGGAGAATGGCTTGTTGGTAGATTTCTTTAATCCCAAGGCGGTGGCAGACAGAATCAGTGAAGTTTTAGATCACCCCACGCAGATGGCAGAACTGCGGGTGAAAGCGCGGCAGACTGTGCTTGATCGCTATGCTTTGAAGGACTTATTGCCCAAGCAACTGGAAATGATCAAGGGGCTGGCTTAGCAAAACTTTATTGCTGAGGGCAGAGAAAACAAAAATCCTGATATGCTGGTGGCGGTTTGTATCAGTTCGTATCGGTGCCTTTGCCATGCTTCAAAATTCTCCTTCTTCTGAACGATTACAGTCGATCGCCAGTCAATTTAGCGGCACCGGCACTGTCACCAGCGTCAGCCCCTTCGGCAGCGGCAACATCAACGATACCTTTTTGGTAAATGCCACAGGCGGCCAGTTTCAGCGATTTGTTTTACAACGCATTAATACTCAGGTATTTCGTCAGCCCCATTTAGTGATGCAAAATATGCGGGCTTTCAGCGAACATGTCCAATCTAATACGGGGCTACATCCTACCCGCCGCTGGGAAGTGCCCCAAGTGCTGAGTGCGCGGGATGGTAGTGATAGCTATGTTGAAGATGAATTATTTTGGCGATCGATTAGTTTTATTGAAGGCTCCCAAACTTTTGATACGGTACAAAGCCTAGAACATGCCCGCGAAGCTGGTTTTGGGTTGGGACTATTCCATCGATCAGTGGCTGATCTCAGCACCGATAAAATGGCGGATACTTTGCCGGGATTTCATATTACTCCTAATTATTTGCAAGAGTTTTTGATTGCTCAAGAAACCAAAATCATTCCTAAATCACCCGAAGTTACTCGTTGTCTGAAATTTATTGCCGATCGCCAAGAGTGGGCAACGGTGTTAGAAGATGCTAAGGCTATGGGAGAATTACCGCTACGCACGATTCACGGTGATCCAAAAATCAACAATTTTTTGATTGATAACACTACAAATCATTGTATTAGCTTGATTGATTTGGATACGGTGAAGCCGGGATTGGTGCATTATGATATCGGTGACTGTCTGCGATCGGGCTGTAACCCTTTGGGTGAAGAAACTGCTGATTGGCAAGCGGTGCATTTTGAGCCAGAATTGGGGCAGGCCATGCTTCAGGGGTATTTGGAGTCGGCTAGTGCTTTTTTAGTCGATCGAGATTACGACTATATTTATGACTGTATGAGGTTGATTGCTTTTGAGTTGGGTATTCGCTTTTTCACAGATTATTTGAATGGCAATATTTATTTTAAAACTCAGTATCCTGAGCATAATTTGCTGCGAGCTTTGATTCAGTTCCGGCTAGCAGAGAGCATTGAATCTCAGGAAAACACTATTAATAAAATTATCCAGGATGTGCGATGAAACAATCATTTACCCTTCAACCTTTTGAACCAGATGATTTGCTGCTATCAATTAATGGCTCCGTGGAATATCAGCAGGGTTTACTGGAGGTGCATTATGCGCTGCAAGGAGATTTAACTCAGGTCTTATTTCCGCCAGCGGTTGACATCCCTGGGCGAAAAACTGCTTTATGGGAGGCTACTTGTCTAGAGTTCTTTGTGGCGATCGTTGGTCATGCTGATTACTGGGAGTTTAATTTAGCACCCAATGGTAATTGGCAGGTCTTTCATTTGAATGATTATCGTGAAGGGCTAAAAGACGAGGCCGCCATTAATTATTTGCCGTTTGTAGTAAAGCGAGATGATCAGGGTTTGCAGTTGGATTTGTCGATCAATCTCACTTGTCTATTTCCTCCTGATACTAAGTTAGAGATGGCGATTACTGCTGTGATTCAAGCTGCTACTGGCGAATATAGTTATTGGTCTTTACAACACGATGGGGAGGAGGCAGATTTCCATCGTCGATCGGATTTTGCAATTAAATTAGGCTAGGAAAATCCTTGCAAGGTTAGCTATTAAATGCTCCTGTGGGCAGCAAAACAAGCGCATTTGCCAACGGCCAAAGAGAGCAGTAGTCATAATCAACTGAACCCATGATGATATGGATGCTGCCCAAAACTGTTGCCAAATTAGCGATTTTTACGCCGGTTAGCGTCACATCTAGCAGCCGCTCAATCGAATGAGTAAAACCATGCAGCGCATTGCGACCTTAGGTGGAAAATCGTGAGTATTCGCCCTGTGGAAGCCGGATCTTCCCCACCCGAGAGCAAAAAGAAATCCGATCGCTAAAAGTCTTGTGTGACTTTGAATGGTGGTAACTGCTCGCAAGAAAAACAATAATAACCATGAGTAATCGCACTTCTTTTCTTGGATTATCATAGAAGATGAAGTGTCTGTGTATCATGATATGAAAAGAGCATCTTTGATCATCATAGTGGCCGGTTTGGTCTGTGGGGGATGGCCATGGAGCCTTGTTAGTGCTGCCCAACCCTGTATCGAAGAGCCAGATCAAGAGCCTGAGAAAACAAAGCTGTTGCCGATCGTCCGCGATCAAGCCAGTTTACAAAAATTTAGCGCGCAAAGAGTATTAGTGGTAGGTCGCTATCAACGAGAGATTTTAAAAGAGCCGATCAGGGTAAGTCGCCGAGGGCTAATAGATCCATCAATTTTTGAAGCCAATAAACCGGAGGATCTACAAGCCTATGATAGTGATCTTGGTTTTGCTAAGATTGTTCTGGCTGACGGAGTAGTTCTGCCTATTGAGCCAAGAGGAAGACATAGCTTACGGGATAAAAGCGAATTAGATAAATATGATGGCCAAGAAGTTAATGTGGAAGGATACGCTATTTGGAGACCAGGTTCATTCTATCAAAGAGAGATCGATACTATTACTCATTTACGCCTAGTTTGTAATGCTACCAAATCCCAGTCAAGCACTATAAATCCCGATGAATGGCAGGGTGAAAAATTAGATGTCGCCAAAACCAAGGCAGATTTATTGAAATTTATCGATAGCTCTGCTTCTGCCAAAGGCGATCGCCGGGTACAAATAGTTGGTAAATATGTTGTAACTCATACTTGGAATCCCGGCATTAATTCTAACACTGTAGAATTCAAAGGCACCTATCAACAGGCTAGTATCGAGTTATTGGATGGCACATTGGTTCCACTCATTCCGCCGTACAATAAATTATCATTGAGATCAGCCGATGAGGTCAAAACCTATAGCGGAAAATTTGTGAAGGTAGTTGGTCGCATCGAACTACAGCTTAATTCTCCAGTATCAAAAAACTCAGTAATGAGCTTCATGCTGACCTCAGTGGATGGAATTTGGCTGAAGTAATAGATTTCTTGGAACAGTGAATTCAATGAATAGAAGTGGGGGGTGTTTTAGAAATATCGAGTGTATTAAAAAAAAAAGGAGGTATTTAATTTCGGCGAAATTAGACATTGGGTAGAAAAAAAAAATA
>JANOXZ010000112.1:0-1862 GCA_031418695.1 Synechococcales cyanobacterium VAR_35_metabat_10 | reverse complement strand
GTCTGGGTATTAGATCTAAAATCTCTCGCTTTAATACCATTCTGATTATTACTATTAGTTGTAATTTTTTTTACAAGACTTACATCACTGGTATTAAGTTTTATTATCTTGGTCAGTATTTTTAAATCTCTAGTAATATTCTTCCTTTGGTTATAAAGAGTACTAATACTCTGAGCACCATTCACTACTACATAATTATTTATAATGATTTTTTCATTTTCATGTTTAGCAGAGTCACAAATTATGGTGATTCCGTTATGGTATAACTGAAATTTAATATGTTCAGTTGAATCTAAGATACTTTTTTTAATTTCTTTGTTGACTTTTGTTGAGCCTAAAGCCTGACGCACATTTTGCTGAAATAAAGAAGCGTCATCAATTCCAGACATTTTTACTAAATCTTCCGCGAAAGCGGTAAATACCCAAACTTCTGCTATCTTATCAACAGTAGAGAAATTTAGGGGACTTACGTGAGAACAGTCAAAAACAAATTCATCATTGACTCCACCTTGTTTCTCAAAATCTATATGTACTTCTGCTATCTTTTTCTTATCGTAAAGCCTGATATTCTCGTTAGAAACTAAGTATTCTTTCGCATTTTGATCGGCTAATGCATTAGTTATAAAGACACCTTTTATAATAAATCCATTCTCTATCTTGGTTTTCAACTTTAAATCTGCTACAAGCTTTTTTAGTGTTTCATTAGCATTTCCCTTTTCTATCAGCTCAATTTTTTCAATGGTTGAAAGCTGGTCAAGAGTTCCTGCAAATTCCTTTAAACTTGTATCACCAACTGTCTTGTTGACACTTTCAACAGTTTTAGATTGGAAGACTAGGATTTCTTCATTTAATTCATCAACGTATATTGCATCTATACCTTTGTCCTGACTCCCATCACAAATTGCATCATCAGCAGAAGTATCATCCATTCTAAAGATATTTTCTAAAAACCAATTTAAAAATAATCTACTGACATTCCTCTCCTTTTTCTTATAAGGTGATAATAACAAAGATAAATTCGAGTGATCGAGATCTGATTCCTGCATAATTATTGCTTATGTCTTACTAACAGTTTCAGTACATTTCTAAACAAAAATTTTCTGTCTATCCTCCAAATTCAGGTAGATAAACAGAACAATTACTTCAAATAGGATACCCAGATCAAATACAAAGTATCACAGATTTTGATTAACACTGATGTAGCCAGGTGTTTTTAGCTCATACTGGCGATCGCATCACTAGGGCTGGGGACATCAACAACTTCCGCCTGGGTGGCTAGATATTCAGCTAATTGAGCTTCAATTTCATCGCGGACGATTTCTCTGTACTCGTTGAAATGTTCGTTGTGAGCGCAGACGGCGATGTAGTGATCGAATACGGCTGGATTGTGACGGAGGATGCCAATGAGATGATGCCAGAACATCCAACGCGTCTCGTGTACGAACCCCTGTCGCCAGACAATAATCGACAACGCCCGCAAGTCAATAAGTTCGGGGAATTTGAACGCAGCTTTACCCCGTGGCGCACCTAGTTTCAGGAAGCAACGGTAGGTTCGATCGAGGAAACTCTTGCGATCGTAAATCCGCCAGAAAGCATCTACATATTCCCGCGCAATTTCTTCGATCGGGCGCGTCGGGGCAAAGTTCATCAGTGTAGTCTGGTTAATGTTACCATCGCCATTTCGCATTCTGCCTTCTTTCTCCAACCGATGCCACAAAGCGGTATTGGGAAGAGCTTGCAACATCGCAAATGTGGTAGTAGGGATGGCTGCTGCTTCGACAAATTGAACGATTCGATCGCCAGCCCCAGTTTGTTCGCCATCGAAGCCGATAATAAAGCCAGCCATCGGGCGCAATCCAGCT
>JANOXZ010000111.1:0-2030 GCA_031418695.1 Synechococcales cyanobacterium VAR_35_metabat_10 | reverse complement strand
TACTTCTAGTTTAGATTACGAGTCAGAACGTGCCATTCAGCTTGCGATGCGCTCTATTTTGGGCACTAGAACTACTCTTATTATTGCTCACCGTCTGAGTACGGTGAGGGATGCAGACAAAATTGTGGTATTAGATCAGGGGCGGATTGTGGAGGTTGGATCCCATGATGAACTTCTGAAGCAACAGGGTTTTTATGCAAGGCTACATGATTTGCAAGAATCTGGATTGCTGCCGTCTTGAAATCTTAAAAATTCTCCAATACAACTTTAGGGCAAAGTAGAGAACCGTTACTGCTCATTTTGCTAAAGCCGATTCCCAGCAAACTATGGGTAATATCATTATTCGATAATCCACTGACCACCAACGGTTGATCGCTAACCTCTAAATCTGGCCACAAAATCGGCTTACCATTATACCAGTCAGCTATCTGTGTTGTCGATAATTCCAGCCGAGGCAAATGGGCTAGAGCCACCAATGGTGATTGCAAACTAAAGTGTCCCGCTTCGATCGCCGCAAAATCTACCGCATCAGCCAAAAACAAATTACAGCTCTGAGTTCTCACCAAATTCAC
Source organism: Synechococcales cyanobacterium VAR_35_metabat_10 (assembly GCA_031418695.1). Lineage (GTDB taxonomy): Bacteria > Cyanobacteriota > Cyanobacteriia > Cyanobacteriales > Chamaesiphonaceae > JAAFHZ01. Next base: position 1,458 of record JANOXZ010000111.1, on the reverse strand, counting down.
CAAAGTAGCCACCGAACCCAACGCTAGCCCCAAATCTCGGGCGATCGAACGAATGTACGTACCACCACCACAGGTAATGTCCACCGTCAGCTCTGGAAACTCACCGGCCTGCCAATCTAACACCGAAATTTCCTTTACCTCCACCTGGCGAGGCGGCACCGGAATCTGCTCGATCGGCACTCCCGATCGAGCCAAATCGTACAGCCTCTTGCCATCTACTTGAATCGCACTATAGACCGGTGGCACCTGAGTAATAGAACCAATAAACTGGGGGAGAGCAGCCCGGATTGCCTCCAGAGTGAGATCGATCGCCCCCGGACTACTGATCACCTCCCCCTCCAAATCATCCGTTGTAGTACAGACCCCCAACCGGATCACCGCCCGGTAGGCTTTATCGGTGGGCAAATATTGTAACAATCGCGTACAGTTACCGATCGCCAAGGGCAACACCCCCGTTGCTTTGGGGTCTAAAGTGCCGCCGTGACCGACTTTCTTGGTTTTTAGTAGCCCCCTAGTTTTGGCCACACAGTCATGAGAAGTCCAGTCCAACGGTTTGTAAAGGTTAAGAAATCCATTCAATCTAGACACTGATTTCATATCGACGATGAGAAAGGGCAACACAAACCTTAAGATAATATTAAAGCTAACTTTTACTCACACAAATTCTCGGTAGGAACTTACCCCCATGTCGATCGGTTATGTTGCTCTCGTCCTACACGCCCATCTGCCCTTCGTTCGCCACCCGGAAAGCGACTTCGTACTCGAAGAAGAATGGCTGTACGAAGCCATTACCGAAACTTACATTCCCCTACTGCGAGTTTTTCAAGGACTAAAAAGAGACGGGGTAGATTTCAAAATCACCATGAGCATGACTCCGCCTTTGGTTTCGATGCTGCGTGACCCACTCTTGCAAGAGCGTTATGACGAACACCTTGGCAAACTAGAAGAGCTTCTGGTCAAAGAAATTGCCAATAATTCCCATCACGAACACGATGGACATATCAAGTATCTGGCCGAATATTACGCTCAAGATTTTGCCGAGATTCGCAAAATTTGGGAGCATTATAAGGGTGATCTGATCTTAGGATTCAAAGAATTCCTAGACAGTGGCAACCTAGAAATTATCACCTGTGGTGCAACTCACGGCTATTTGCCGCTGATGAAAATGTATCCGCAAGCCGTCTGGTCACAAATTAAAGTGGCCTGCGAGCATTACGAAGAAAACTTTGGCCGATCGCCCAAAGGTATTTGGCTACCAGAATGTGCCTACTATGAAGGATTAGAGCGGATGCTGGCCGATGCTGGTCTGCGTTACTTCCTCACTGATGGCCATGGAATATTGTATGCCCGCCCCCGCCCTCGGTATGGCACCTATGCCCCCATTTTCACTGAATCTGGTGTGGCAGTATTTGGTCGTGATCATGAATCTTCTCAGCAGGTATGGTCTTCTAAAGTTGG
>JANOXZ010000110.1:0-2710 GCA_031418695.1 Synechococcales cyanobacterium VAR_35_metabat_10 | reverse complement strand
CACATATCTGCGACGCAGAGCATCCCAATCTGTCTTATTGAAGGTACCGTCTACATAACTAAAATTAACCACCTGCCAGACTTCTTCCACAACTTCTTTGGGATTAGTCTTGAGGAGGGCTACGCCTTTAGAGAGGTGGCTGCTAGTAGCCACAACTGCGGCGGTAGCCAAAAGCAGAGTCGTTGCACCGATCGCCAAACGCTTGTTGATTGCTACCATACTTACCGCAAAATATCCAAAATAGTTGTGGAAGAAGTCTGGCAGGTGGTTAATTTTAGTTATGTAGACGGTACCTTCAATAAGACAGATTGGGATGCTCTGCGTCGCAGATATGTGGTCAATGGCGAGTACAAGAACAAGGAAGAAGCCTATAAGGGCGTGCGCGAAATGCTCAAGAAATTGGGCGATCCTTACACTCGCTTCATGAGTCCCAAAGAATTTAACGAGCTTTCTACCGACATTTCTGGTGTTCTGGTAGGCGTAGGAATGCAGCTTACTCAAGACCCCAAAACCAAGAAATTAGTGGTGGTAGCGCCGATCGATGATACTCCTGCTTCTAAAGCTGGAATTTTGTCCAAAGATGTAATCGTGAAGATCAACGGCAAAAGCACCAAGGGCTTGGATGTTAATAAAGCCGTTGAAATAATTCGTGGTGAAGAAGGTACTTTTGTGACAATTAGCGTGCAGCGTGGTGCTGAGACTGTTGTTGACCATAAACTGAGAAGACAAAAAATCGATGTTCACTCGGTTAAAGCGGAATATCGCAAAGACGACTTAGGCGGCGTAGGTTATATTCGCCTGAATCAATTCTCGGCTAACGCTACCAAAGAAATGAAGGAAGCCATCCAACAGATGGAAGCCAAGAATGTGAATGGTTATGTTTTAGACCTGCGCTCTAACCCAGGTGGTTTGTTGCCCAGCGCGATCGGGGTATCTCGCCTGTTTATGAATGAAGGGACAATTGTTTCCACTCGCAACCGCAATGGTAGCTGTAACGATCCAGAACCAGACTGCAAGAAAAAGGCCGATGGTACCGCTCTTACCAATAAACCAATGGTAGTGTTAGTCAATGATGGTTCAGCCAGTGCCAGCGAGATTGTAGCAGGTGCCTTGCAAGATAATGGTCGCGCTGTTTTGGTTGGTCAAAAAACCTTTGGCAAAGGCTTAGTGCAGTCAGTGCGCCAGTTGAGCGATGGTTCTGGTTTAGCGGTGACAATCGCTAAGTACTATACTCCTAGCGGCAAAGATATTAACAAGCTAGGTATTCAACCCGATGTAAAAGTTGGCCTAAAGCCCGCTGATATTGATGCCATTCGCAAAGACCGCAAGCGTCTAGGTACTATCCAAGATCCGCAGTATGCCCGTGCTCTCAAAGCTCTAGAAGTGCGAATTGCAGCGGCTAATGCGCTACCTACAGCTAAAATTTCTCCGGATCTAGATGTGACTAGTCCCGCAGCAGGTGTGCCGATTCTGGTACCTTCGCCCAATGTTATGCCCCAAGAAGTCACTCCAGGTGATAAACCGGTATCGCCCAACTAGCTTCACCGATTTCTGAGAGCAGTGGTTCCCCGACCACTGTGCCATCAGCAAAGGTTTCAGCGGCATCCCACAGGGGCTGGGCATGAATTCCATTAATGCCAACTAGGCTCCCCTGCTGATTGATTAATGGCCCGCCGCTCATGCCTTTAACTACTGCGCTGCTATAACCCACCTGATAGCCTTCAGATAAGGGTTTGTTTAAAATATGAGTAATGGCACCTTTCTCAATCGTGATGGTGCTTTTGCCATTTTTAGGGAAGCCCGCCGCTAACACTGCCGAACCCACTTGGAGATTTACGGTGCGATCGATCTTGGCAGTGGGATAGTTCTGTTTGGCCTGAAATTGCAGCTTGGCTAGATCTAAGCTGTCCCAATTCAGCGGAGTTACCACCTTAGCGGGATGTACTTGACCATCGGCAGTCTGGATAAATAGCGGCTTCTTAAGAGCAGTGAGCACATGAGAATTGGTAATTACTTGGCTGCTGCCGTTGTTCGATCGCCAAATAGTCCCAGAACCAATGTTGTCTTGACCGGCCAATATTTTAACGGTGATTGCTTGTAAGCGATTATTGAGTTCAACAGCAGGCTGGTTTGTTTTGGCCGGTTTTGGGCGAGGAGCATCGTCCGATCGGTGGGTGGCGATAACTGTTTGACGGACAGTGATCAGCGCCAATAAAATGCCGGTGCCGGTGCAAGTTAATAAGATTTTTCTACTTACCATACAAAAAGTATTGAGAAAGAATATTCTTTTGACGAAGGAATTATAATGACTTCTAGGTCTACATTCGTACCCGAGCAAACCTACCGGCCATTAGCGCATAAGCACATGATAGAACTTTACCAATTTGAATTATCACAGTTTGCTGAGAAAGCACGGTTGATTTTAGACTTTAAGGGCTTGCAGTACCGAAAAATTGAGGTAGTGCCGGGAGTCGGTCAACTAGAAATTTTGCGGATCTCTGGCCAAAGACAGGTGCCGGTGATCAAAGATGGCAATACTATCGTGGCCGATTCTACGGCGATCGCCATGTATCTAGATAAAACCTATCCCGATAAGCCGTTGTTTCCTGGCGATGCCAAGGCTAAAGCCTTCTGTACGATCATGGAAGAATGGGCTGATAACTCGATCGGGGTCAAGAGTCGCAAATGCTTGTTGGGCGCACTAAAAAAC
>JANOXZ010000109.1:0-15103 GCA_031418695.1 Synechococcales cyanobacterium VAR_35_metabat_10 | reverse complement strand
CACTGCGATCCAATATATTTTGCAGACCCGCACCAGCTTTGCTGACATTGCTAGCAGCCCAATCTGGCTGCGTTACCAACAAGTAGCTTTAGCTAGTGCCATCCTTAGCAGTCTGTGGATGCCCGTGCTGTACTACCCTTTGAACAGTTGGTGGGAAAAAGCTGAAAGCGTGGAAGACTAGTAGCAGTTCTGACTAGCCAGCGAAAGCCTAAATAAATCTGTACATCCAGTGTTTTGTATCATTTGATACGGAACACCATTATCTGCTATCTATAGGATCTCACAGAGTTAGCTAGCGGAATTTTAAAGTCATGAGTGGAAATATGTCGCGCGTTCAGGCAATTCAACTAATTGCCAGCAGAGAACCCAAACCGGCCAAGGCTCCCAAAAAATTAGAAGAAATGTGGGCAGTGGACGTTTTTAACCTAGAGAAGATGCAAAAGTCTTTGCCAGGAAACGTTTTTGAATCTTTGAAAAAGACTATCCAAGCTGGTGAGCCTTTGGATGGTTCCCTAGCTGACGTGGTGGCCACGGCCATGAAAGACTGGGCGATTTCTAAAGGGGCGCTGTACTATTCTCACGTTTTTTACCCTTTGACTAATGCCACTGCTGAAAAGCATGATGGTTTTGTCTCGGTCAAGAGTGATGGCTCAGCAATTACTGAATTTGAAGGTAAGTTGTTGGTGCAGGGCGAGCCAGATGGTTCTTCTTTCCCCAATGGTGGTATTCGATCGACCTTTGAAGCCAGAGGTTATACTGCTTGGGATGTAACTAGCCCTGCTTACATCATGGAAACAGATAATGGCATGACCTTCTGTATTCCGACTGTATTTGTATCTTGGACTGGGGAAGCTTTAGACAAAAAGACTCCGTTGCTGCGATCAAATGCGGCTATGAATAAAGCGGCAACTAGGGTATTGCAGGCTTTGGGTAATGCCGAAGTTGCCCCAGTAAACTCTAGCTGTGGTGCTGAGCAAGAATATTTCTTGGTAGACGTAAACTTCGTCAACAGTCGCCCCGACCTGATGTTGTCTGGTCGTACTCTGTTTGGCAAGCCCCCAGCGAAGGGTCAACAGTTTGATGATCACTACTTTGGTGCCATCCCTGAGCGGGTACAAGTATTTATGCAAGAGGTAGAGGAAAAACTCTATCGCCTAGGCATTCCAGCCAAAACTCGTCACAACGAAGTTGCTCCTGGTCAGTTTGAAATTGCCCCAATTTATGAAGCGGCCAACGTCGCTGCCGATCATCAACAGTTGTTGATGACTGTGCTGCGCAATACCGCCAAGAAGAACGGTTTCGTATGCTTACTGCATGAGAAGCCTTTTGCTGGTATCAACGGTTCTGGTAAGCACGTTAACTGGTCGGTGGGTAATAAAACTCAGGGCAACTTGCTCGATCCCGGTGACGATCCTCATACCAATCTGCAATTCTTAACTTTCTGTGGTGCCGTAATTCGCGGTATTCACAAGTATGGACCGTTGCTTAGAGCCGTGATTGCTTCGGCCAGTAACGACCACCGCTTAGGAGCCAATGAAGCGCCCCCAGCGATTATTTCGATCTATTTGGGTTCCCAAATTGCTGATGTGTTTGAGCAAATTAAAAAGGGCGAACTGAAAGACTCTCAGCGCAAAGGTACGATGACTATGGGGGTAAGTACTCTGCCTACCCTATTGCAAGATGCTGGCGATCGGAACCGGACTTCTCCTTTTGCTTTTACTGGTAACCGCTTTGAGTTCCGAGCAGTTGGTTCTGGTCAGGCCGTATCTGGTCCTTTAGTAGCCATGAACACTATTTTGGCGGAGTCTTTGACTTGGATGGCCGATAAGCTGGAAGCGGCCATTGCTGGCGGTGCTAGCATCAATGATGCGACCTTGGCTGTCCTCAAAGAAGTAATGGAAAATCACAGCGCGGTGATTTTTAATGGCAATGGTTATTCGGAAGAATGGCACAAGATGGCGGTAGAGCAGCGAGGCTTGGCCAATCTGCGCACCACTGCTGATGCGTTGCCAGTACTAAAAGATGCCAAAATTGAGGAGCTGTTCTCGAAGATGGAAGTGCTGTCGCCACCTGAGTTGGCTAGCCGCTTTGAGACTTATGCTGAGCAATACATTAACTCGATCGATGTGGAAGCTAAGTTAGTTATTGATATGGCAAAAACTTCGATCTACCCAGCGGCAGCCCATTATCTAACCGATTTGGCGACGACTGCTAGCAAGATGAAAGAAATTGGTGCAGACTTTGGTAACTCAGAAATCGATAAGGTTGCTGGTTTAACTAAGTCGTTGTTAAACAGTGTGGAAGCGTTGAGCACTGCTTTGCACAAGCATGACTTTGCCACTATTGAAGACCACATGCAGCACGCTGCTAAGAGCATTCGTCCAGCAATGGATGAGGTTCGTCAATATGCTGATGCTCTAGAAGCAGAAGTGGCTGATGATTTATGGCCATTGCCAACCTACCAAGAAATGCTGTTTATTAAGTAGTTTTTGAGTGATTTTTGAGTGATTTTGATCGATTGCCCAGCTCTTGAGCTGGGCTTTTTTATTCTGCAATTACTGGAACCAATCGTTGCTCAACTTCATCCAGGTAGTCTGTCAAGCCAGTAGATTTTCCTCTGGAACGTAAAACTTCTAGGCTGGTTTCTTCCCAGCATTGCTGCTCACGAGAAAAATCTCCATCTGTCAGCTTTTTAACTACCACCTTTGGATCTCTTTCGTCGGATAAATTAGAGCGTAATCGGTGGGCTTCTATGCAAGGATCAAAAGTTAATGCCACAGTGATCTCTTTGAAGATTTTTTCTTCATCTGGATTTGATGGCATGAAACCATTTAACACCCAGGCTTCCCGCATTCGATCAGCGGTGCCAATCACAATTTCTAATTTTGGTTGACCGGTATATTCAGCCCGAGCTTGATTCAAATCTTCCCTGCGTCTTGGTTTATTGTCTAAATCACGGATAAAAACAACTGCTTTGATATCTCTTTTTTGCTTGTATTGCAGAAAGCTGATTAGCTTCATTACTTTACGTGCTGCTTTGCCATCTGTTTTTAATCTGCCATTAGATCTGATTCTGGGAAAATTAAATTCAGTGGAAAAATGCTCAATGATATCGCTGATATTTTTCCAGCAAGAATACTCTGTGCTTTTCTCTAGGCCACTCCATTGAATCAGATGATTGATGGTTTCCGGTTCTAGCCATTCCACTTTTTCTAAGATTACTCGCTGAGCTAATTTGGTAGAAGTTTCTGCATCTGCTCTGCTTTCAACAATCACAATAAATTCAGCCATCAATTTCTCCATTCATCACCCAATCTTCGCCCTCTGCATCCCAGAATTCACCAGTGGTTAAAGTTTGTTTTGCCCATTCTACATCTGGATGTTCATCTAATCGTTTAGAATGAGTGAATCCATTACTATTACTTAATACATGGACTTGAGATGGAGAAAGTTCATCTACAATATATGGGGAATGAGTGGAAAATATGATTTGCAAATCTTGATTGACTTGAATGATTTCCTTGAAAACAGTAACTAATTCTCTTTGAGCATTTGGATGTAGCCCTTGTTCTATATCATCTAACAATACTAACTTTGGCCTATTAGGACTCATTAAAACTGTCAGTAATCCCAACGTTATCATAGTTCCTTCACTGATAGCATGAGCAGGAATACGATCGCCAGTATTCATATCTAAAAAGATTTCCTGGCCAGCAACTTCCTGATTTTCTTCATATGAAATAGATTTGCCATCAACTTCTATTAATCGCTGTCTCTCCACTTTCACCTTAGCACGTCTAATGCCAACTTTATGCACACCTGGAACAATTCTTTGCAGCATTTTTTGCAGAGACTGAAATTTTCCTGGAGATTCATTGCGTAGATAATCTAAGGTAGGTGCTAAGCCGGAACCATCAGATTCAAGTTGTGGAGTAATTGATTCACTGTATGCCGCATTCGAAAGATTAGCAGTAACCAACTTAAGATGAACAGCCGATTTCAATTCATTAGATAGTGTTACATAAACTAAGGATTTCTCTCTTCCTACTACTTCTATACTTTGTCCAGCTATTACTTGTCCACCTACTATTCGTTCTCCATCATCAGTAAATGATATAATTGGAGAAACTGATAAATGACCATTGACAATTGTTAAACTGAATTTACAAGCAGCCATCCAATGTCTTGGATTATTGTCTCCTAAAGAACCATTAATAACAATAGATACATGATCTTGTCCAACCGTTGAAATAAATTCAGGGGCTAGTTGATTTACAAAAATATCTTTGAATTGTGAATTGAAAAGCCGAAAAAGACAATGTAATGCTTGCAAAACCGATGTTTTCCCAGAACTATTTTGGCCTACTAATGCATGTAAGCGAGAATCATCAAAGCTCAGCTTCGTCGATCGATGACTTTTGAAGTTATGTAATTCAACCTGTTCGATCATTTTCTGCGATTCCTCATCAATTAGATACTACTAGCAGATCAATTGCGATAAAGCCATCTACCAAATTTCGCCTTTATACATTACCATTCCTCAACAGGCAGTGATAAAGTTTGCATTTTTACCATCAGGGGATCTATCAATGAAGGTTCTCCGGCATAAATTTTATTGAGATCGTCCATAATCTTTTGCCTCTTATGCTGCTGCAAGTAAGACTTGATTGCTTCTGCATAGAGCTGATTTCGGGAAAACCCTAGCTCCCGAGCCAGAGACTCGGCTTCAGCGAAAACCTGATCAGGCAAAGAAATTACTGTTTTCATAGATTATTTTATCTTGATCGTACTTATTTTATCCTCATTAGAAAATTTAAAGGTTTTGGCTCTAAAATAGCTCTAGCTAGAATAGTCTTGATGTGTGCCTTAAATGTCTATAACTTCTTCAGAATTTACAATCCAAGCTGCCAGCGAGTCTTTTATCCCAGTAATGCGAGAGTTGGTGAGAACTTACCATGCTTTTGCTGCTTACTCTGAAGCCCATATTCGACAGTTTGATCTCACCCCCGCACAGTTTGATGTGGTTGCCACCCTAGGAAACACCAATGGCTTGAGCATGAGCGAATTGGGAGGGAAGACCTTAATTACCAAGGGTACTTTGACTGGAGTGATCGATCGATTAATCCAAAAAGACCTAGTAAGCCGCGATAATCCTCCAGGCGATCAACGTAGCGTGATTGTCCATCTCACTCCCAATGGCCAACAAGTATTTGAGCAAGTTTTCCCTGCCCATATTGCCCACCTCAAAACCCAGTTTGAAAAACTGGAGCCTTCGGAACTAGAGTTGCTAAAAGTCTTACTAGGTCGGCTTAAACAGGCTTTTTGATTTCAGATCTTGTCAAAGTAAATTAGGCGTGTTAACTTAATATTAGTTCTAGTACGAACTATTCTAAGTAGGGCTTTTATGACAAACCTATTACCAGCAATCTTTATTTCTCACGGTGCCCCCGATTTACCGATTCGGGATGGGTCTGTGACTCATTTCCTGAAATCATTGGCTCAGCAATTTCCCAAACCCCAGGCAATCTTGGTGGTTTCGGCTCATTGGAATTCCGATTTACCAATGGTGAGTGCGGCCAAGAAACCCAAAACTATCCATGATTTTTCTGGGTTTCCCCAGGCTCTTTATGAGATGGAATACCCTGCGCCCGGTGCGCCGGAGTTGGCCGATCGGGTAGTCAGTCTCCTAAATCAAGCAGGAATTCCCTGTGAAACTCATCCCACCAGGGGCTTTGACCACGGTGCTTGGACTCCATTGCTTTTGGCTTATCCCGCCGCCGAGATTCCGGTTACTCAGCTATCGATTCAGTATGATCGAGATCCATTGCATCATTGGAAGGTTGGTCAGGCTTTAGAGCCATTGCGATCGGAGGGAGTATTAATTATCGGCAGTGGCAGCGCCACCCACAATTTGTCTGCTTTTAGTGAAAACTACAATGATCCACCGCCGCATTGGGTACAGCAGTTTGATGAATGGTTGGCACAGATGATCATCCAGGGCGATTGGGAATCATTGCTCAAATATCAACAATTGGCTCCCTATGCCGCAGAAAATCATCCCACTGATGAGCATCTATTGCCTTTATTTGTGGCTCTAGGAGCTGGAGGGCATCAGGTAAAAGGAATTCAGTTGCATCATAGTTATACTTATGGAGCTTTTAGTATGGCTGCTTATGCTTTTGTCTAAACTATGATTTGTCGGACTGATTGATGGACTATGATTTTTTTCTGGAGTCAATCATAGTTCAGACTAATTAGTGAGGGTGCTCATTCTGCCGCCTGATTTTTTTTGGGTGATACTGGGAATATCTATTCACACTGTTAGCATGAAACCCATTTTCCAGAACATCCTCATTGCCGTGGCACTCCTTGTTACGATCATTGCTCTGAGCGTCAAAGTTGTTCCTTCCGGTACCGTGGGTGTAGTCTCCACATTTGGGGTTGTGCAGTCGCCACCCCGTCAGCCCGGATTGAATTTTTTGATTCCGATCGCCCAGACAGTACAAGAGATTTCAATCCAAACCAAGGCCATCCCAGAAGAATTCACTGTCCAGACCCGCGATTCCCAACAAATTAAGGTGACAGCCACGGCAACCTATGCAATCAACCCACCCAACGCCCCAGCGATCGTTGCCAATATTGGTCGCAGCGAAGAATCGGTCAAAAACGTGGTGATCCAGCCCGTCTTGGTTTCATCCGTGAAGCGCGTAGTGACAGGGTACGCCATGCAGGAAGTAATCGAAAACCAGGCCAGAATTAGCGGTGAGATTCGGGAAGATATTATCAAAGAGTTAGATAAACAAGCCTACGTAAACTTTCGGGACTTTGCCGTGACCGGGTTTGTGTTGGACACCGAGGTGCAAAAGTCGATCGAGCAAAAACAAATTGCTATCCAAGAAAGACAGCGCAAGATGACCGAGCTAGAAACTGCGCAGATCGAGGCACAGCGCTTGAAGACTTTGGATGCGGTCTTGTCTGACAGAATTCTGTTGAAACAGGCGATCGATAAATGGGATGGCAGCTCGATGATTCCACCGATGTCTGGCAGTGGCAACATGAATTTATTGCTTTCTCCTAAGAAATAGCTATCGGGACAACATGGTCAGTAAACCCTGCTGACCGATCAAGACCTCCCGAATCAGGCTAATGATTCCCACCCAGATGATCGGGGTGATATCTACGCCTCCGATCGGGGGCACCACCTTACGAGTGATCGATAAGGGCAATTCTGTCGGCACTACGGCCACATTGAACGGAAATTTATCCATGGCCACCTGAGGATACCAAGTCAACACAATCCGCACAATGAAGAGCAAAATATATAAGCCCAAGGCGATACCGAGTACAAGACTGATGGAACCAGTATCGATCTTGCTGAGAAAATTAGTGTTCATTGGGGTTAATAGGACTGGATTGCTTAACATTCCTTAATTATAAGGCCCGATCTGTCTAATAGACCCTGAACAGAGATAAAAACCATGTCTATCAATGGTTTGAGCTGGAGTTCGATCTACTTCCAGCCATTCCTGGTACATTCGACCATTGCTTAGGGGCAACCAAGTGGCTAAAATTAACATAAAGATATACTTATTTAATTTAAGGATCGGCCATGACTCCCTCTTTAGCCAATTTTATGTACAGCCTCTTGGCTGGTTTGTTCATAGTAGTAGTACCTGCAACCATCGGTCTTATTTTTATTAGTCAAACAGATAAAGTCCAACGCGACTAAAACCTTGATGGTTCATCGCCCACACCTCAGCTCAAATAGCTGAGGTGTTTTTGTTCTCAGGATAGGTAAAAGGTGCCATATGCAGGTCGATATCATTAACTTTCCCGAAACTAAAGTTGCTGTTTTAGAGCATCATGGCGATCCAGCTCTGATCGATCGTTCGGTACGGCAGTTTATCGCATGGCGGCAACAAAACAATCTACCGCCCAGTATCAGTGCTACTTTTAATATTATCTATGACAATCGATCGGTTGCTGTTAACGACTTTCGCTTAGATATTTGTGCTGCCACTAACAATGAAATTGCTGATAACTCCATGGGGATTGTAGCTAAAACTATTTCTGGTGGTAGATGTGCGGTATTACGGCATATTGGGAATGACGATGATATTGAAGAGAAGTTAACTTATCTCTATGCTCAGTGGCTACCCCAAAGCAACGAAAAGCGTCGAGATTTTCCGATGTATTTCCAGCGAGTTAGCTTTTTTCCGACAGTGCCTGAACAGGAAGCAATTACCGATATTTTTCTGCCGATCGCCTCCGGTACAAGCGAATCGTGCTGAGCGAGTTATCGAGTGGTTTTCTAACCGAACACTAAGAGATTCTGATGTCGGAGTTTTTATGCTTCAAGGTAAAATTATCCGCGTTGCTCGACCAACCGATCGATTAGATCGAGTCGTCAGATTTTATACAGATGGCTTAGGATTTCAAATTCTCTACCGTTTTGAAAATCATGAGGGATTTGACGGTGTGATGATTGGAATTCCAGGTGAGCCTTACCATTTGGAGTTCACCCAGCAACAGGGACACCTTGTAGGGCGGGCACCGACACAAGATCATCTACTTGTTTTTTATCTGCCAGATCAGCAAGAATGGCTAGGTGCTATCGATCGAATGAAAGCAATTGGATATGAATCTGTAAAACCATATAATCCTTACTGGAAAACAAGTGGAGTGACATTTGAAGATCCAGATGGATACCGTGTCGTTTTACAAAATGACAACTAGGAAACATAATTTAGCACGATCCTAATGTCAGATAGTTATATCAGACAATGTTGCTTAACGATTTGTATTTTCTCGAATTAGCTTAGCTGTTTGCAAATTAGCTAATTCTTGGCAAATAAATTGTTGCAATAAGTCCCTAATTATTCTGGTTCTACCCAGCGATCGTCTTCTTTGATCAAGGCAATCAACTCAGATACTCCATCGGCTTCTGGCACTTTCTTGATCTCGGTTTTACCGCGATATAGCGAGATATAACCCGGTTGTTTACCCACATAACCATAGTCGGCATCAGCCATCTCACCAGGGCCATTGACGATACAGCCCATCACCGCAATATCTAGGCCAATCAAATGCTTTGTGGCTTCCCTAACTTCGTGCAATACGTCTTCGAGGTTGAACAGCGTGCGGCCACAAGAAGGACAGGCCACATATTCCACCATGGTTTTGCGTAACCCCAGAGCCTGCAAAATGCCATAGCATACTGGAATTTCTTTTTCGGGCGCTTCGGTTAACGAAACCCGAATAGTATCGCCAATGCCTTCGCCCAACAGGGTACCAATCCCGGCAGTAGATTTAATTCGGCCATATTCTCCATCACCAGCTTCAGTCACTCCGAGGTGAATGGGATAATCCATATTTTCGGCATCCATGCGCTGCACCAACAGTCGATAGGCGCTGAGCATTACGGGCACCCGTGATGCTTTCATAGAAATCACAATATTATGGAAATCCATCGATCGACAGATCCGAATACATTCCAAAGCCGATTCCACCATTCCTAAAGGCGTATCGCCGTAAGTGAACAGCATCCGCTCACCTAAAGAGCCATGGTTCACCCCAATCCGCATCGCCTTGTTTTGATCGCGGAGGCTAATAATTAGCGGCTCTAAGGATTCCCGCATTTTGCCTTCAATTTCTTTGAATTCTGCCGGAGTGTATTCAGTCCGGTTATCTTGAGGTTTCTCGAATACGTACAGCCCCGGATTGATTCGTACCTTGTCTACATGTTTAGCTACTTCTAGGGCAATCTTCATACCATTGTGGTGAACATCGGCTACCAGGGGCACTACTTGATATGTTGCGGCCAACTGAGATTTAATCTCTGCCAAGGCTTTGGCATGTGCCATGCTGGGCACTGTGACACGCACAATTTCGCAGCCAATTTCGTGTAAGCGACGAATTCCAGCCACTGAACCAGCAATATCCAAAGTATCTTCGTTAATCATCGACTGCACCACCACTGGATGGTGGCCGCCAATTATTACATTACCCACCGCTACTGGGCGAGTCTGACGACGCTGAATAGTGCCATCAGTAGAAAAAGGATTGTGAGCCTGGGGTGGTCTAGAAATAGTCTGCATATTGACGGCGGTAAGATTCTAACCACCACTCTATCGCAGATGATTGGCCGCATTCAAGAGCCTTAACCACCAATTAACAAGCCAACCAACCTAGTTGCCATAAATCCTAGAGTGCCGCAAACCATTGCTACTATCAGCATCATGACCGCTGCTTTTAGCCAAAAGACCAGCGAATATCGACCAACGCGAATTCTGTTGAAATGTTCAATTCGATCGACTATCAACCTGGCCAAAGATTTTGGGCGGCGGCTTTTCATCGGGCTACGCTGAGCGATCGATCTTACCGGCAAAGAATTGTTCTCTTGCTGAACAGTACGCATCTGTTCTGCCAGATCGCGATTGCGGCGGTGGAGCTGACGAATCCGCTCTTGATTTTGTTGATACTCTGCTTCCAATCGGTCAATTTTTGGAATCTGACGACTTGGTCTGCCGACCTTGCTAGAGATCTGATGCATAAGTGTAAGGGGTGAAAAAGATTGTGTGCATTAGTATTGAAATCTATCACAATCGCGGCAAAATCTCTATCTATTCAACACAAAGCGAAATAGTAACTGGCTGAATGGGCTTAAAATCGAAAATCACAATTGTTGTATACTTTAATACCCTATTACAAGACGTAAAAGAATGTAATACTCTGTGAACCTTCTTCTCACCAAGGTATTTGTTGATGATCAGTTTAAGTTAATAACACACAGATTTTCCCCTTGCTGTACTAAAGAAGTTCGTAAAACATGTGGTTCTTGGTTTTAGCCAGCAATCATGAAATTAATATTTTCAAGAAATGATTATCTACTAAAGACTTGTGATACTGACGAAGTATTTTGTTTGAATAGATGATTATGTGGTATCTTTTCTAATAAGTTTCGTGGAGTCCTGTACCAGTTAACGACTCAACCCAGCATTAACCATGCCTAGACCCAAAGGAAAAACTCTCACACCGCAAGACATTTTGGACGTGGCAATTATTTTGCTAGAGACTCAAGGTGTGGAGGATTTCAGTATCAATCAATTAGCCAAAGCTTTAGCAATCAAGCCGCCTTCGCTGTATAACCATTTTGCTGGGGACGAAAATATCCGTAGATCGATTCGCCTAGAGGGTTGGAGAAGAATTGCGGAACAGTGCTTGCCAGATATTCAAAGTAACGATCACCCAGTAGACCTGATCCAACGGACGACCATCAAGTGTCGGGAATTTGCGATCGAAAACCCCGCCTTGTATCTTTTTACTGTTCAACATCCTTTTCCTCAGTCAGACATTGAGTTTGCGCCGATTTTACATCACATTTTAGATGTATATGTCACCATTTTGACCCCTTTTGGTTTAGGGCAAGAAGATACGCTCCATGCGGCGCGTCTCCTGCATTCTTCGGTGCATGGCTTTTTGCTGAACGAAATCTTAGGATTTTTTGCCGCAACAGAATCGACGGCTCGCAGTTTTACCTGGATGGTCGATCATTTGGTAGAGTCTTTCTTGCCCAAGCAAGTTGCTTAAATCTTGATTTGTCGAATATGCGGGAAACCCCCAGACAAGATTGGTTGGACTCAGGGTATGTTAGCTAGAGCACTGTCGTATTTTAGTAGATATTTTAGGAACCTCGTCATGCTGGATTCGATCGAACAACTTGTAGGTTTTGGCACTGTTTTTGGAGGTGCTTTAGGGTTAGTGCCCTTTTCGATCGCTCGTAGCCAAGGGAAAAAACAGTTTGCGACGATTGCGCTGATTGCCTGTTTAGTTTCGGGTTACAGCTATGGCGAAAAACTGGCTTTGCCGGTTTTTACTAGTTTGAGTATTGTGGCTATTGTTAGTGGCAAGGCAGCAGCGCAGAAATCTCCTCAGTTGGAACCAGTGGAAATTGAGCCTGATTCATAACATTGCGCCTTTGAAATCATGGATTCTTTAGCCTGATTCATAAAACTTAAACACCGGGCTGTGCGATAGAGCCGGTTTGAGTAGTAAGGTGAACGGTATCAACCCTATCAAAAACAAAAGTTATGATACAGCGTGGTTCTAAAGTGCGCGTTTTGCGTAAAGAGTCTTACTGGTTCAGAGACACTGGTACAGTAGCCTCGATCGACCAAAGCGGCATCAAATACAACGTCATCGTGCGTTTTGACAAAGTTAATTACAACGGCTTCAGCGGCTCTGCCACTGGTATCAATACCAACAACTTCGCCGTCAGCGAACTCGAAGAAGTCGGGCCACCTCCTAAAGCAGCAGCAAAAGCTCCTGCGGCTAAGGCGGAAGGCTAAAAACTTCTTGAAATCTCAGTTTGCCAGACCAAAGTCGCTAAAATGACTTTGGTCTTGTTGTTTATATATCCCCATGCCCGAACTCCCCGAAGTCGAAACTGTCCGCCGTGGTCTTCAGCAGTTTACCTGCAATATTCCGATCGAAGAAGTCCAAGTATTATTGCCGCGCACGATCGATCATCCTGACTCTGCTATAGATTTTGCTAAGAGCTTAAAAGGTTTGGTGTTGACTGAATGGCAGCGACGTGGCAAGTATTTGTTAGGAGTCTGCGCTGACCAGAAAGGCCAGACCAAGGGGTGGCTAGGAGTCCATTTACGCATGACTGGGCAGCTTTTATGGTTGACAACTCCCACGGAACAGACCAAGCATACGCGAGTACGTTTATTGATGCCCAATGACCAAGAGCTGCGCTTTGTAGATCAGCGGACTTTTGGCAAAATGTGGTGGGTTACGGCCAGCGAAGATCCTAATCAGGTAATGGGGGGCTTGGGAAAACTTGGCCCAGAACCCTTTTCGCCAGAATTTAGCGTAGATTATTTGGTCGATCGGCTCCAGCGTTCCCGCCGCCAAATCAAAGCAGCAATTTTAGATCAAACCCTGGTAGCGGGTGTGGGCAACATTTATGCTGATGAATCTTTGTTTTTGAGCAAAATTTTGCCCACGGCTGTCACCACCACCCTTACCAAGAAACAGATCGCCACTTTGCGCGGCACGATTACTCAGGTGTTGCAAGACTCGATCGATGCTGGTGGCACTACTTTTAGTAATTATCTGAGCGTAGCAGGCACCAACGGTAATTATGGCCAGAGCGCTTGGGTCTACGGTCGCCAAGGCCAGCCCTGCCGAGTCTGTGGTGAATTGATTATCAAAATCAAGGCCGCAGGCCGGGGGACGCACTATTGTCGCAAATGTCAATCTTAGTGTGGGTAGTTGACAGTGTGCTGGCCATTCGCTGTCAACTGTCAACTCTGAACCAGTTCACTGAAATAGCCGATTACCAACCCCGATCGCTCTGATTAAAATTTTGGTAGCAGCACATCGACCATTGATTGGGTACAATTAGAAACTGCGCTCAATTGATACAATCGAGGATCACATGTCAAGAGTCTGTCAACTAACCGGGAAAAAAGCCAACAATGCGATGTCGGTTTCCCACTCTCACCGTCGCACTAAGAAGCTGCAACAAGCCAACTTGCAGTGGAAGCGAATCTGGTGGGTCGAAGGCAAACGTTGGGTAAAACTGCACCTTTCTACTAAGGCACTCAAAACTTTGGAACTCAAAGGTTTGGCGGCTATGGCTAAGGAAGCAGGTTTGAACCTTAACAAGTTTTAGCCCCGGGTTTCTTCCCCCGCTAGTTTTGCTACTTGTTTTGCTAACTGGGGGCAGAAATTTCGACCAAGATTTATAGACTTTTCCGATAGGGGCTGGTGCTGCTAATTAGTCACCAACTTTCCCGTCATGCGAAATATTTTTCCCGGCGATCAAGATATTGCTGGTTTTACCTTATTAGAGGTATTGGTTTCGATCGCCCTCACCGGCACCTTTGTCTCTTTAGCCATGCAGGGGATGAGCGTAGCCACCATTCTGCAATCGCGCGCCATTCAAAGCGCCGAAGCAGCTAACTGGATTCAATCTGACCTAGAAACCCTTCATCTCCAGACTTCCACGTCTCAGCTACCCTTCGATCCGCTGCGCTGTCATGCTCAGCAATCTCAACAAGGATTTGCCCAAGCCTTAGTTGATAAATTAGCTAGCAACGCCTCACCCTCGCTCCGCCAAAGTCGAACCGGCCAAAAATTCACGCTCGATCGACAGCTATTAGTAGAACCCTCGGTTCCTTTCAATATTTTGGGGGTTCGCTATGCCGTTCAGCCTCAAAATGGCTCACCATCAATTCTAAATTTTTATACCGAGGTGATCCCAGATGCGGCTTTCACCTGTGAGTAGTAATAAGAATTTGGGCTTTACGCTGCTAGAAAATTTGACGATCTTGCTGATCTTAGGGATTGCTCTGGCGATCGGTACTCCGAGCGTATTGGCTATGCAGCAGCGGCAGCGGCTGGTGATGGCAACCGATATGGTGTTGATTGCCATGCAAGAAGCCCAGCAAACGGCGATCGAACGGAGCATGGTGTGTAGTATCAAAATAGATGCTACTGCCATTGTGGATAGCAATCACTGTTTGAGAGGGGGCAATGTGGCTTTGCCCAGCGGAGTCAGTATGAATTCACCCGGTTTAGATAACTCGATCGAATATGGGATGAAGGGCAACACGGTGGATAATCGCACGATTCGACTCAGTAGCCACAATGCTCCTGATGGTAGATGTATTACGGTTTCTGCGCCGCTCGGTATTACTCGTCAAGGTCATTACACCAAGATTGATCAATCTTGTCAAAGCAAAAAATAAATGAATAGCAAACGTTTCGATCGTAGATCCGGCGACCAGGGTTTTACTTTGCCTACCGCCATGGGGATGGGCTTTATTTTAATGATGATTACTGCGGCCATGCTGGAGCGGGCGCGGAATGAGCAGGTTATTTCTAGTTCCCGCGCTCGTAGTGAGTTATCGATGGCGGTGACGGAGGCGGGAGTGACTAGATTTCAGTCTTTCCTTGATCGGCAGCGGCTGTTGGTAACTCGTGATTTGGCTAACTGGCCAGTGGATTTGACTAACTTGGCCAATAATGTGGGTCATTGTGTGGCACAGAGCGAGGCGCAAGCCTATAGTCAACAAGATTGGTTGAGTTTACC
>JANOXZ010000108.1:0-14504 GCA_031418695.1 Synechococcales cyanobacterium VAR_35_metabat_10 | reverse complement strand
GGCAAGTGAATCTATTCATAATCTCAAATCCTGGACAGTCCAAGACTATCACCGCATGAGTGAACTAGGCATTCTAGACCCAAATGAACGAACCGAATTAATTGATGGGCAAATTACACTGATGGTCGCCAAAGGAACACCCCACGTCATTACCCTGCAACTACTAGCCAGCGAACTATTAGGTCAGCTTGGTACCACCGCACTCATTCGCACCCAAGATCCCATTCATCTCAATGATTCTTCTGAACCAGAACCAGACTTAGTAATTGTGCGAGGAGAAATTTTAGATTACGTCGATCGCCATCCTCAACCCAATGACATCCACCTCCTGGTAGAAGTTGCCGACTCTACCCTCAACTACGACTGCCAAGTCAAAGACAAAACTTACGCCAAAGCTGGCATTCCAGAATACTGGGTCATAGACCTAAAAAATCGCCAATTTCATATTTTTCGTGACCCACAGCCAACCGGCTACGCCAGTCACCTAATTTTGGCTGAATCTCAAACAGTTTCTCCCTTGGCTTTTCCTGATGTGATTATTCCGATCGGCTCCATCTTGCCCCCAGTGTAATCGCGCCACCTGACCGATGGCCAACTCATAAATCTCTGGATAACATGGGTTGACCAATCTTTCAACCAATTCCATGCAGGTCTCTGAGCAAGATATTCGCACCCAGCTTCAAAAGATTTGGGGCTACCCAGATTTTCGGCCACCCCAAGGAGAAATTGTGCGCAGCCTCTTGCAACAGCAAGATACTCTGATTGTTTTGCCCACCGGCGCTGGTAAATCAATCTGCTTTCAGCTTCCAGCGCTCTTACAACAGGGAGTGACGATCGTGGTGTCACCATTGGTTGCCCTCATGGAAAACCAAGTTCAAGAATTGCAGGCGCAAAATCTTGCGGCTGCTACTCTGCACAGTGAATTACCCAGTAATCAGCAGCGGCAGACGATCGAACTCCTCAAAGCTCAAAAACTCCGATTACTTTACTTATCACCCGAGATATTGTTGAGCGATCGAATTTGGTCAATCTTGACTCAACCCCAGCTCCAAATCAACGGCCTGATTTTAGACGAAGCCCATTGTCTAGTGCAATGGGGCGAAACCTTCCGCCCAGCCTATCGGCGCTTGGGTGCCGTGCGACCAGCAATTTTGGCTCATAAGCCAGCCGGAACCAAGATTCCGATCGCCGCATTCACAGCCACGGCTGACCCGGCTGCCCAGAAAGTAATCACCGAGACTTTGCAGCTCGATCGACCCACCAAATTTCTGATTAACCCTCACCGTCCCAATCTCCATCTATCTCTCCAGACTATTTGGACTCCCCGAGGTCGCTACAAAAAACTAAAGGAGTTCATCGATCAATTTCCTCAAGAGGCTGGGTTAGTTTATGTCCGCACCCGCCGTGATGCCGAAGAACTAGCGACGCTCTTGACTCAGACTGGTTCCAAAACCGCCGCATATCATGCCGGACTTGGTGCCCAGCAGCGACGGAAAGTCGAGCAGCAATGGTTGACCGATGAACTGCAATTTGTGGTGTGTACCTGTGCCTTCGGTATGGGGATTAATAAACCGGATGTGCGCTGGATTGCCCATTACCAAACTCCACTACTACTCAGCGAATATGTCCAAGAAGTTGGTCGAGCAGGGCGAGACGGTAAACCCGCAGCGGCTATGATGTTGGTCTGTGAACCTACTGGCTGGCTATATCCCGATGACAAACAGCGCCAAACCTTTTTCCTTAGTCAGCTTGCCCAGTTAGATTTACAAGCTCAGCAATTAGTAAAAAAAATCCCGATCGCCGGAAATCTAACCGATCTCAAACAACAGTTTCCTCAGGCAGAAATTTATCTAGCTATCTGGCAGAGCCAGGGACAGCTTACTTGGCAAACTCCTTTTAACTTTCAGCGCAAACCGGGCAAATTAAAAGGTCGCGATCGGGGTGCATATCAGCAAATGCTGGAATATGCTAAGACTAAGAATTGCCGTTGGCAATATTTACTCAATACCTTTGGTTTCACCGATCAAGGTGCTAGCTGGCGCTGTGGACACTGCGACCGATGTATTCCCCAATGACCACTATTTATTTTTACAAAGTCGATCAACCTTACGGTTATTTTTCTAACTTTTCACCCCATGCTATTGAGCTAGATGATCAGTATTGGCGAACGGTAGAGCATTATTATCAAGCCCAAAAGTTTGTGGGTAGTGAGCTTGAGTATCTGATTGCCAAAATTCGATCGGCTACCACTCCAGAATTAGCGGCAGCGATCGGGCGAGACCCTCATCATTTCCCCAGTGCCGACTGGCCTCAGCGAAAATTAGCAGTCATGGAAAAAGCCCTGCGCCAAAAGTTCATTACTCATCAAAATTTACGGCAATTCTTGGTGGATACTGGGACTGCCACAATCATCGAAAACTCTCCGGTAGATTACTTTTGGGGCTGTGGCTTAGATCGATCGGGCAGTAACCATCTGGGTCGGATCTTGATGCAGATTCGTGCCGAAAATGCTGCAAACTCAGCAGACTAAAATCTTGAATGATCTGGAAGATTCGTGAACTTTGTAGCAAGCTGGTGTATCTTCTTGCCAATAAGACAGCACCAATTTAATTATGTCGCTTAGTATCCTTCGTTCGTCACTCTCACTATTACTGGCTAGCAGTATGTTATTGGGACTAAGTATTCCCACTTTGAGCGCCCCAGCCAAACCGCCTTCAAGTGCAGGTGGAGAGCAAAATGCCCGCAGAATTTATCAGCAAGCCCTGCCTGCTGTCGTGACAGTGTTGATTGGGAAAGGCCATGGTAGTGGTTTTGTGGTCAGCAAAGATGGCCTGATTATCACCAATGCTCATGTTACTGAAACTGCTCCCAAAGTAGTTACGGTGCAGTTTGCTGATGGCAGCAAAGCCCCTGCTGATGTATTGGGTTTTTCTAAAAACCGCCAAGATTTATCTTTAATTAAAATTAGCGGTCGGCGGAATATGCCATTTTTGCCTTTGGCCAGTGTTGGTTCTACTAAGGTAGGCGATCGGGTGTATGCCATTGGTAGCCCTTTGGATACCGAAAATGCCAATACTTTTACTCAGGGTGATGTAATTCGGATTGATCGCAAAACTAACTATATTGTCCATTCGGCCTTAATTAACCGAGGCAACTCCGGTGGCCCTTTGGTCAATAGCCAGGGACAGTTAGTAGGAGTTAACTCCAAGGGCTATTTTGAGGCTCCCTTACCTGTCTTAGGTGCTGGTGGACAAGTAATAGGCCAAGTGAGACCAGAAAGTGGTCAGCAGGGAGCGATTAACATTGCTCAAGTGCGAGAATTTTTGGGTGAGTTTCAGCGCGGTCAAATTTCGGCTAAGCCCACCTACGAAGATCCTAGCCCCAGCCAAATAGCCAGCGCCAAAAACCGTCAACCCAAGTTGTTACTGACCAATGGCAGCAAAATCAATGGGGAGTTGGCAGAAGGCGATAATCAACTAAACGATGGTAGTTATGTTGATGTATATGCCTTTGAAGCTACGGCAGGACAACGAATAACTTTGGATTTTGCCAGCAAAGACTTTAACCCAGTGTTACTATTGTATCCCACTAACAAAGCAGGCGAATTGGCTGAAAAACCGATCGCCCAAAACGATGACACTGGCCCAGGAAACTTGAATTCTCGCATTAACAATTTTACTTTGCCCAATACAGGCGTTTATGTTATTCACGCTAATTCCAATGCGCGGGGCGAAAAAGGCAAGTATCAAATATCTGCAACTCTTAAATAGCATTAACTCATCCCTCATTATTTATTACGAGAATCATCATGCAATCAATTATCAGCAAAACTTTTTCTGGACTTTTAGTGGCTGGTCTATTAGCCACTGGTTTGCCAGCCCAAGCTCAGGAAGCTCCCGCCGAAGATCGACCAGCAGACGGCTTGCAATTCTTTTGCGGTAAGACTTTCGATAGTGCTAGCGGCGGCCAAATACCCACTACTTTAGTATGGCAGCCCGAAAAAGAAGGTAATGTGGCCTTAATTCGTTGGAAATCAGAATATTTTGGTAAAGATACTCAAAAACGCTGCCAATTAGTTTCAGCAAAATTCCAAAGACTTTGGAACTCTGGCCAGCTTAACTTTATTACTGCCGGAACAGTGAAAAAACAGCCGATCGTTTGTGGAGTAGCAAGTGAAGGTGATAGCTGTAGTGGTCAAAACCAACTTTTTCAACTGAAGCCTTTTGCTGATTCTTCTAACTTAATTGCCCAACTAGAAGGGGTGTTTCAGGGAAAAGTGAGCAGCCCTGTGTACGAAAGCGGCGGTGGTAGTGTTAACAAGTATCTGAATATGCGGAGTTTGTTGAAAAATCGCACGGTAGTGTCTCGTCAAGCACCACCAAGTAAATAAAATCGGTGTAAATGAAATTGGTGATTGCTCAAGTCTTTACGATCGGTTGTTTATTGATGACGGGACTACCTTCTGGAGCTAACACTGGCTGCGGGGAGTTAGTCTCACCATTGTCTATTGCCCGTGCGCCACTGGCCAATGTTGAACTGCACTCGCATGTCAAACAAGTTACAGTGCGGGTGCAAACAGCTAGTATCAGTGGCTCTGGGGTGATTTTTGATCGGATAACATCTCAGGTAGGTAGCCGCTATCGCATTCTGACCAATGCTCACAATTTGTTGAAGGCTGATACTGCCCAGATTCAAACTAGTGATGGTCAGTTACACAATGCAGTGCGCACTCATACTCAAGTTTTGACAGCTAATGATTTGGCGGTGCTGGAGTTCAGTAGCCCGAATATCTATCGATCGGCAGAATGGTCAGAGCAGGCGATTACTAAAGATACTGCAGTGGTCGCAGCGGGTTTTGAGTTCGATCGGCCAGAAGTTACTATGACTCCTGGAGAAGTTTCGCTGGTGTTACCTCAGCCCTTAAAGCGGGGATATCAGTTGGGTTACAGCGGGCGCATCCGCCAAGGGATGAGCGGTGGCCCGATTTTGGACCAGACTGGGTTGCTGTTGGGTGTGAATGCTGTTTCGGCCTATCCGATCATCAACAGAGGCTATGTCTTTGCCGATGGCACTCGCCCCAGTCCGGCAATTATCAAACAGTTACGGCGATCGAACTGGGGCATTCCGGTGGCACCTTATTTGGCTTGTATCAAGTGATTTAATCTTCGAGTTTCGAGGCTGCCCGACTTTCTAACCAAAGGGGCACACCAATCCAAGCTGCGGCAATTAACAGCGCCACAATGGCAAACTGGCCAACCCAGGCAACCAGTTGTTCTAAGGAGACGAACTTGCCTACGGTGTAGGCAATGCCGGTCATAATTGCTGCCCAGCTCAGTGAGCTAGCAAAGTTTACGCCCAAAAACTTGAGTAGGGGCATTTCCACTACTCCAGCCATGGGGCTGGCAAAGATTCTGAGCAGGGCGATAAAACGACCAAAAAATACTGCTTTAACGGCGTTGTCGGCAAATTTGCCCTTGATTTCTTCTAACTGTTTATCGGATACTCGGAAGACTTTGGCCAGCTTTTGCATCAGTGTCCAGCCGCCGTATCTACCAATGAAGTAGCCACAGACTCCACCAATGAAGGCTCCGCTGGCGGCGCTAGCTAAAACTAACCAATAGTTTAATTCTCCGCTGCCCGCTAGGAACCCACCGACGATCGTGATGGTTTCGCCCGGTAGGGGGATGCCGAGGTTTTCTAATAAAATGCCGGTGAAGACAGACAAGTACCCATACTTTTCAGCAATCTCTTTAATGACATCTACGGATAGAAATTCCATTGGCTTGCTTTACATAGCTTTACATGCATTATTGTAGCCATTTAGTCGCAAATCCGCACGTTAATTGGAATACTTTTTGGGAAATTAGCTGAAATGCTAGAGTAAATCTAAGTTTTGTGGTTTTATTTTTATGCTCACAAATGCTCGAAACCTCACTCTGGTCGATTTGCGTCAAAATTTTGGCTTGCTGCCCAATACTACCGATCGTTATTTCCATGATTGGCTGAATCATTTGCCATCATTGGCACCAGAAGAGATTACGGCGCTCGATCGACTTGCTACTAACTATGAATACCTGAGTGAGTCGGATTCGCCGCTAGAAGAGGTCATTAAGTTGGTGGTGCTGTCGCCTTTGTTGGATTTGGCTGGCTTCTATCGATCGCCTTTTTTACCCAAAACCGAAGTTAGCACTAGCCTAGAAATTGCTGATGATCCCGATGCTAACCCGATTCAAGGAAAAATAGATGTGCTGATTTTGCAGGAGAGCTTTTGGGTATTGGTTATCGAATCTAAGCCTGCTCGGATTGACGTGACGGCGGGGATCCCACAGATTTTGACTTATTTGCTCAGTGCGCCGTTGAACCATATTCCTTTTGGGATGATCACCAATGGTCGAGAGATGTTGTTTTTGAAGCTAGACCGATCCAAACCCCAGCCCCGATATTTCAAATCAATGGCTTACCGTCTGCTAGATAGCCCCCAAGAACGCATCCAAATTCTGCAAGCTCTCAAACACATTGGCCAACAAATTTCGGGATTTTAGTGAGGCTTTGTTGGTGATTTTTTGTTGTGTTCTATTATTAATGGTGCATTTAATGCACCAGGATGATGTAATATTGATGCCATCAACTGGATCAATTTGCCAGTTGTATCATTTAGTCACTCATACACCATGTCCCAATCAATCACAGATAACACTGCTCCGAATTCTCCGTCAGGTACTAAACGAATGTCGATCAGCTTGTCTGGTGACACCGCCGAGCTATTGGAGTTTTTAGCCGAAAGCCAAGGGATCTCTCAGAATGAAGCCATCCGGCGGGCGATCGCCACCGATGTTTACTTTACCAAAGAGCGCCAAGATGGTTCTAAAGTTTTGCTCCAAAAGCCCGACAAAGAAATTCGTGAAGTCGTATTCCGGTAGACCAGGGAGTGATGGCTTTACTCCTCCACAAATACGATGACTAAAATTGATACCTCTGAAGACTCGATCGCCATCGAGATTTCAGAACCCCTTAATGTGACTAGCTACATTGGCGATGTTGTATTGAATGGCGATGAATTTGGTAAGTCTATTTCAGTCTCGCCGCCTACAGTAAGAGATATCCCCCTTCAAGCAACTACAAAGCAGGAAATCCAGGACTGGATTACTCAAAAAAGAGAAGGCTCCCGAAGTGGCATTGCGATTACGGTGATTGTGTTTTTTGGAGTTTTTCTATTGGTCGAATTAATATTGATCGGTCTGGGCACTTTTTATCCACCGGCCAGTCTTGACCTGCTCAAAGATACTTTGCCGTTGTTGAGTAGCTCTTTGACATCGATCGTAACTATTGTGTTGGTGTTTTATTTCAAAGAAAAATAAAAACCTTGTAGGGTGGGCAATGCCCATCCTACAAGGTTCTAAGGCGATTTGCTAGAAATACTGCTCAAGATATTTTCGATATCCAGACTGTTGTAATTCTTGATCTTTAGCTGCCACCGCAACCGCCAGACTAGCGCGATATTCCTGAACCGCTTTGAGCAGCACTGGATCATGGCTAGCAAGGATTTGCACTGCCAGCAAGCCAGCATTAGTGGCATTACCGATTGCCACCGTAGCTACTGGAATTCCACTGGCATTTGGACGATCGAATACAAAGAATCCACCCCTTGCAGGGCTTTGGACTGCACAGGTACACCAATCACCGGTAGCGGAGTCAGCGCCGCCACCATGCCTGGTAGATGCGCCGCACCGCCTGCGCCAGCAATGATGACCTTGAGTCCCCGATCGTGAGCAGACTGGGCGTATTCCAACATTCGTTCGGGAGTACGATGTGCCGAGACGATCGCTACCTCATGGGCAACCAGAAAACGCTCACAGATTTGGATCGCGCCCTGCATGGTAGGCAGATCGGAGTCACTGCCCATAATGATGCCAATTAGAGCCATGCTTACAAACCAGCCATCACAGTTTTAGCAGCCGCGATCGTTTTATCGATATCAGCTTCGGTGTGTGCCAAGGAAGTAAAGCCTGCTTCAAACTGGGAAGGAGCCAGGTAAATTCCCTGCTCCAACATGCCGCGATGGAAGCGACCAAACTTGGCCACATCGGCTTTCTTCGCATCTTCAAAGCAATGCACTGGCCCTTCACAGAAAAAGAAGCCAAACATGCCGCTGATATGACTAGCGCAGAAATCATGACCTGTTTCTTCAGCAGCAGCTCGGAATCCGGCAACTAGGCGTTTGCTCATGGCATCTAGATGTTCATAAGAACCGGGTCTTTGTAGCAGTTCCAGAGTTTTAATTCCAGCAGTCATGGCTAAAGGATTACCCGAGAGGGTTCCGGCTTGATACATTGGTCCGGCAGGAGCCACCATCGACATAATATCTTTGCGTCCACCGTAGGCTCCTACTGGTAAACCGCCACCGATCACTTTGCCCATAGTAGTGAGATCGGGAGTAATGCCAAATTTTTCTTGGGCACCGCCGTAGGAAATGCGGAAGCCGGTCATTACTTCGTCAAACACCAACAAAGCGTTGTTTTCTTGGGTAATTAAGCGCAGTCCTTCTAAGAAACCCGCATCGGGGACAATGAAACCAGCATTGCCGACCACTGGTTCAAGAATTACACCAGAGATCGAGTTGGGATACTGGGCAAACAGGGCTTTAACGGCTTCCAGGTCATTGTAAGGAGCCGTAAGGGTATCGGCAGTGGTGCTTTTTGGTACACCGGGGGAATCGGGTAGACCGAGAGTGGCGACACCAGAACCGGCTTTGACCAAGAACATGTCGGCGTGACCGTGGTAACAGCCTTCAAATTTAATGATTTTGTCGCGCCCAGTGAAGGCGCGCATCAATCTCAGTACTGCCATGCAGGCTTCGGTACCAGAGTTGACGAAGCGTACCATCTGCACGCTGGGTACAGCGTCGATTACCATGGCCGCCAGGACATTTTCTAGATAGCAAGGTGCGCCAAAGCTGGTGCCCTTTTCTAATGTGGAGTGGAGGGCGGCGATTACGTCAGGATGGGCGTGGCCGCAGATTGCTGGTCCCCAACTGCCTACGTAGTCGATGTATTGGTTGCCGTCCACATCCCAAACATAGGCATCTTTGACTCGATCGAATACGATCGGCTGGCCACCGACAGATTTGAAGGCTCTGACTGGGGAGCTGACTCCACCCGGCATCATGAGCTGGGCGGCAGCAAAAATCTCCTCGGACTTGGTAGTTTTGAATGTGTTGGAAGTAACCAAACCACGATCTCCTGATACTTATAAACTTGAGTAAATTAAAAAACGGTCTAACAAATTAAAGATGATATCGCGGAAAGCCAGTCACCGCTAGGGTATTTATCACTTTGCCCAGTCAGCTTGCTGCCAAGTGGCTGGTGGCCGCTCTTGCATTGACATTGTCAATGAGATGAATTTTTGTAACAATCCCTCGTGAGGATTCCTGCTTTCATTAGCAATCCAGAGCCGGTCTTGCCGATCTTGGAGGCGCTAAAATGTGATGAAAGTCTTTATGTGCGTCGAAGTGTGGCTAATCATTTGGGCGATATTGCCAAAGATCATCCAGAAAAGGTGTTTGAGATTTGCGATCGATGGCTAAACGGATCTACTTCCGAGGTAAAATGGCTCGTCCGTCATGCCCTGCGGCATCCTGCCAAAAAGGGAGATAAAGTAGCACTAGAATTGAGAGCTGCAGCAAAATAATCGATGCAGAAAAAAGAGAGTTATGGAAATTACTGAACAGCCACAGGATATAATTATTCGACAGATTGAATCAATCATATCTAAAGAAAAAGTTATTCGAGAAGCAAAAGCTTTTCTTATCACTTGTGATTGGATGTTAGAGATAGATGAAGAAATGATTTCAATTCCTCAGGATATTGAAATACATATTCGATCAAGAGCATTTATAAAAGCAGACACTGAAAATACAGTACTTCTTGACAACCACTATGAAGCAGTTATTTTGATAGGCATAGAAGACGAACGAGCTAAACATCCTAAGTATGGATATTTGAAGATGTACTTTAATTTAAAAGGAAATTTTATATCTGAAGATAGATATGGTAAACATCTTTCTTGAATTCATTAAATACAGGTAGGCTTGTGCAGGTTCCTGAGAACTCAATGATGCAGCGCTTGATAATGTTGACGAATGACAAAGTTTTTGTGATTTAGCAGATATCTTTTTGCTGTTAAAATTGGAATTGCTCCAAACTAATTGTTTCTATCCTTAAACTTTCCATAATTATGTAGGGCGGCATCATTGCATTAACAAAGCGAAATCGATAGTGTCGTTCAACTCCTTTTTTCTCTAAGATATTACCTCTGGATTCTTCGCAGAATTGATTAAGGTGTCGATTAAATGCAGAGGTTGTAGTATATTCTTTCCCTAGAATTCTGGACAGTGGCTCCCTCACATCTACTGCCCGAAAACAGCCTGTATCGTCTTTATTGGCTAAAGCACAAGCCAATAAAACTTTTGGGTAGATAGTCTCCTGTCTAGAGCTAGAAATTGAAGTTGAATAAGTACTAATAATACTATGCTGTGCATTCTCACAAGCTTGCTTAATTGCTTTGGTGAGATGATTTACATTAATACTAGAGCTGTTTTCTCGGATTGCTGACTGAGATGCATATAAAGCCAATAAATGAACATAATTTGGCAATCCCTGAGCAAGAAAAACAATAGAATTAGTTACCTCTTGATCCATAGTCATCGATAGCAGATCTAAACCTTTGCGGAGAATATCGGTTAGTTCATCAGGCGACATTCTGGGCATTTGAATCTGAATTAGTGCCCGCTCGATCGACAAATGCTCTGCCATTAATTCTTCTACAGAATTTGCCACACCAACTAATATCAGTGTGACATTAGCAGAGTGATCTGAAAGAGTTTTAATGGTATCTGCCATGGCAGCAGTAAAGTAAGCATCACTTTTCAGCCGATCCATCTCATCGATAATAATAATCGCCGAATCAACTATTTGACGTTGCAGCCGCACTCGAATAAATTCAGGATTGATTTGATGTTGTTCAAAGTCTAAATTCTGGGTGTTTTCTAACTCCAAAAAAATCTTGTACCACAATTGTTCAAATCTATCTTCGCTATCACAATTTACAATGACTGATTTAAACTGCTCCTGATAGCCACTGAGGATCTTTAGTAATACATTTGCTAGAGAGGTTTTACCGACTCCTCTTTCTCCAAACAAAATGGCATGTTGTCCCCTTTGACTAACGGCACCAATGATCCGATTGAGTTGGTTAACTCTGCCTGCAAATAAAGCCTGGTCATCAATAGGGGCGCTGGGAGTAAAAATTTTCCCCGATCGCATAAACCGTAGCATCATATCTGGAGATTCTGGTATTCCTGAATTCGCCATTGATTTTAGATACCTGTTTTACAAAACTCACTTTGTCTAGATTACATTATATCGAAGCAGACTTTGTGATAATTAATGCGATCCTGACCGATCGATACCTTTAACTTGATCGCACTCAGCTAACAGCGTATTGATTGCCCCAACAACTTTCCAGAATTCAGACCTTTAAATAGAGCTGCAATTATCGTTTAATAAAGATTTCTGCCGGTTTTGATGAGATATATTTTATACTCAATTAAGTATAGTTACTAGCATTTACTAATCTAGAAAACCAAAATATCGTAGACCTTCAATGATGCCGCCGGAGCAATTAGCACTAGCCAAATAATGACGTTCAGTGGCATTCATTTCGTACCAAAGCTTCAGCTCTTGGTGAGCATTGCCTACCAACACTCCATACTCTAAATCATAGCTAAACAGTGAAATATCATTGCCGGAGTCACCACAAACCACCGTGGCGGGAGCATCGATCGACCAATGCTCCCGCAAAAACTGCACCGCCGAACCCTTATTACTGTTCTTCGGAATAATATCTAAATCCTTTTGGCCGCTGTAGACAATTTCTGCCAAAATATTGTTTTGCTTCAGCTCCTGACGCAACCGGGGAATAATTTCGATCGCCGCCGCCTCACTTAAATAATAACTAGCCTTAAAATCACCCTGATCACTGATCGGCTGGGGCTTCAAATCAGCAAAATGCGTCGCAACCTCTAAAATCTTGCTCCGCTGCCAACCAGGAGTAATATTTTGCTGCCAGGCAGGCCAAATATTGGCACAGTCCAAATAAATCTCTGTCCCTACCGCCGACACCAAAGCATCGGGAACCAACAACTGAGCACTGGCCGCCAACATCCGATAAGAATTCAGAGATCGACCAGTAGCATAGACAATCTTAGTGCCATGCTCTTGACGCGATCGATCGAGCCAATCGTTCAAAACCTTCAAAGCAGAAACATCACCAACCAGGGTGTTATCTAAATCTGTGACAAAAAGAGCCAACTTGGTAGCAGTAGTAATCAGTTCGCTCATAGGTCGGAGTAATATTTTGGGGCATCGGAACTTACATAGACTAACCCATAAAGATTCTCAGCATGGAAGTTTTTGGTAACAACCTGCTGATTTTTTAGTGAGCGATCCATTGAGCATCGCTGACAATAAAGATTCCACCCATTTTTTTCATTAGGGGCTTCATAGCGATCGCCAGTCTTTCGACCATCTCTGGCTCGGGGCAAATCACCATCAGATAGGTATTTGTAATCAAATCATCCCCCGAAAAACCATGCTCGCCGCTACCCGAGACATTCTCGATTTCGGTGTAATTGACCACCTGATTTTTCTTAAAAATCTTCAAAACCGCAGGCACTTCCAGGGAAGTGACAATAATTTCGACCTTTTTGACAGCCTGTAACACTTTATTAAACCCCCAAGAGTCGGATAGCTTGTAAATACATCGGAATCCCGATAATGATATTGAACGGAAAAGTGATCGCCAGTGCCATCGATACATACAAGCTCGGGTTAGCCTCTGGCACCGTCATCCGCATCGCCGCAGGCACCGCAATATACGAAGCACTGGCGCAGAGCACCGCAAACAGCAGACCATTTCCAGGCCCCATTCCCACCAGCTTAGCAATCAAGATTCCTATTACAGCATTCCCGATCGGCATCAAAATAGCGAAACCAATCAAGAAAAATCCAGTTTGCTTCAAATCTCGAATGCGCCGCGCTGCCACCAAACCCATATCGAGTAAGAAAAACATCAATGCGCCGTAGAAAATATCTTTTTCTACAAACAAATGCAGCTTACCCCAGCCCTCTTTACCACTGACAACTCCCACCACCACACTACCAATCAGCAGCAAAACCGAACCATTTAAGAAAGCTTCATGTAACACGGCTCCCCAACCCGATTCTGACGAGGCAGTTTCGTCATCACCAATTTCTTTTTTCTGGCCAAAAACCCGCACCAAAATCAAACCCACCACGATCGCTGGTGATTCCATCAAGGCCAAAGCCGCCACCATGTGGCCACCATAGACAATTTGCAGCTTATCTAGCAGCGCACTAGCTGTAATAAAAGTCACTGCACTAATCGAGCCATAAGTAGCGGCTATCGCCGCCGCATTAAACTCATCCAACTTCAATCTTAAGATAAAAAACGAATAAATCGGGACGATCGAGGCCATCAAGACTGCTACCGCTAAAGTTGTAACAACTTCAGGACTTAAGCCACTTTCAGCAAGTTCATGACCACCCTTAAAACCAATGGCAATAAGGAGATATAAAGAAAAAAGTTTAGGTAGAGGATTAGGAATCTCTAGATCCGATTGCACCGCCACAGCTAGCATTCCTAAGAAGAAAAACATCACTGGCGGATTCAGAATATTAGATAGGATGAGACTACTATCCATGTTGGGGTATCTATTTAAGGGTGGCTCAGCAGACAAACTACCACATTAGGGTATGCAGCGTTTCTTTGTCGAGTTTGCGCAACTTAAATAAACGAGCCAAAACTAACCATATTTCAAAATTGCCTTCAGATGCCTTCTGAACAAAGCTTTCACTGGCAATGTCGCCACAAAATAGAGTACAGCAGAAATAGCTGCGGCAATCACTGGTGATTGCACCACGGCTTTAGCTGACATACCCATACGGAAAAAGATCATGGCAATAAACAGCCACAGCAGCGGAAAAACAAACAGTCCTAATAAAATTGGCAGCAGAGAACTGCTATCTAAAAATTTATTCCAAACTTCAGTGCGATAAAAAATTCGATCAAGGGAGTGATTATAAATTGCCAGACAATCATCCCGATCGCCATCTGTTCCAATTACCAAGGTCAAAAATTGTCCTTCACGCACTCGCCCCTGCAATTCTTTAAATCTATTCACCCGCAAACACTCACTCCGGCCATCGGTCAAATTCATCCAAATGGAGTGTTCTACGGGCTTTTTCATAAGCTGGGTGCGCTTACTAGAACTGTTAGTTATGGCATCGCGCTTATATTTTTCAACAGTACCACCCAACAAATACAGCTTGAGTTGAGTACCATTTAGCGCCCGGAAATTTTCTAGTTTAGCGGGCAAATTTGGAACAAGATTGTTAGTCATCATATTCTTCAGTCCAACATCCACT
>JANOXZ010000107.1:0-8841 GCA_031418695.1 Synechococcales cyanobacterium VAR_35_metabat_10 | reverse complement strand
ATGGGTTTCGATGAATTCTTGATGATCGGCTTTGACTTGCTGGGTATATTCTGTGACATATTCCAAGGCGATCGAACACCACCCCTCACCTGCTGCATAATAATCCAAGATTTCTGCTAATTTGTCAGTCTGCAAATGACTCCAAGCCGTCACCTGTCCAACTGTTTGCACCAACTGTCGTAAATCATCCTTACTAATATTGTCAGCATCGCAGGTAATTTTGTCTTGACTGGGTTGTAGTTCTCGTAAAGTAAAAGATTTTTGACTGATTGATAGCTCTCCTAACAATGCTGGCACCGGTGATTGACGCAGAGACTGTATCGCTAATACTCGCTGTGCCGAACTAGACCAAATTGATTGATTAGCTAATGGAACTGGCTGCTCCTTCAGATCTAGCAAATAGCGCTGCTCCTTTCCTTTACCTGCAACTAACAGTAGATATCGATCGACTCCCAAGCTACCCAAACCTGCTAGCCGCTGCTTAATATCCAGACATTCATAAAACTCTGGCTTAGACTGTTGTTGCGCCCAATCACGATAGACAGCCAAAACTTGATCTCTCCGACTGTCGGAGATCGCCAGGATTTTATCGTCTTTTTCCTGCAACTCATCGCTATCTACATCACCCAAATATTTCTCCAGCAAATTTAGGCGCGATCGATCAGCCGACTTCACCAAGAGGTCTCCCACTACTCCCTTAGCTTCTTTAAGATTCTGACGCTGCCCAGTCAATAAAGTCTGGCGATACTTATCCAATAGACTTGTGACCAATACAGATTGATCGACTTTCTCTAACCCCAACATTTCACCTACCAACAATACGCTCACAGCTAAGCGGGTAATATCTCGAGTTAGCGGCGCATACATCCCTTCATCAAAATCATTAATGCCAAAATACACTTGGCGATCGGCTCCTTTGTAGGTACCAAAGTTTTCTAAGTGCAAATCGCCACAGATAAACAGTTGAGGCGCTCGATCGATATCTGTTCCAATCGGCCAATCTTCATGAAACAAATGACAGCTCCCCCGAAAAAAGCTAAAGGGGTCTTTCTTCATCTTGTCATACTTGCTCTTTTGTAAGCTTGCAGGACGCTGGCTATTAAACTGCTCAATACGCAGGCGAATATTTCTGGGCTTCATAACAGGGTTAAAACTTGATGCGTTCCACCTTACCACCCACCTTTTCCAAGATCACTGCGCCATTGAAACTTGATCGAGTATTGTTAAGCAATGTAAAGATTTTGCCGTCAAAGCTGCAAAACAGCTTGACAGTTTCTGAAAACTTGATTAAATTGGTAAACAAGCAACCCGGAATGCACCGCTAAACACCATGGAAGAGAAGCAAAAGGTCACTTTATACCTGACATCTGATTTGTACAGGCAGCTCAAAATAAAAGCCGCCGTCGAGTTAGAAACAATGTCAACAATTGCAGCAAGGGCACTGGAAGTCTATATTCAGCATCCCGAACTAGTTGAAGAGGCAGCCAACGCTCGTCTCGGAAAGCATCAGGTATATAACTGTCCCGAATGTGATCATCCTACGGTAATTAGAGATGGTGAAATGGTCGCCCTCGGAAGCCAACCAGGCATTTTAGCCGATGATCTAGTAGTTCCTAAGCAGGATTTGTTAGTGATTCAACGCTAAAAACCACTGCTTTTGGGTTTAATCAATCATCATTGACTTCCAATAGCTACCGCATTCTTACAGCCGTTTTTTATAGGTAGGGAACTATGCAAGCAGAGCTAAATACTCTCATTCAAGCCCAATACCCCCTGATCTACCTCATGACATCTGAGGAAGAACGTGCTGAACGAGAGATTCTTTCGATTGCCCAACAAAAAGGCATCGAGCGTAAAGTATACGTTTGGACTCTCACCCAAGGCATGGTGGAACACGGTCAAACCAAGGCTGTCCAGCATGGCACCGCCTCGCCGCAAATGGCGATCGAGTGGGTAGTGCGCCATCAAGAAAGTGGAATTTATATCTTTAAGGATCTTCATCCCTTTAAAGATTCTGCTGATGTTACTCGTTGGTTGCGAGATGCGGTAGCTAGCTTCAAGGGTAGTGCCAAAAACATCATTCTGATGTCGCCGGTTCAGCAAATTCCGATCGAGCTAGAAACTGAAGTTGTAGTAATGGATTTCGATCTACCTACACGCAAAGAACTCGATCGAGTGCTATCTAATCAGTTGGCGCAAACGCCCCAACGAAGCATGGCGGCGGAAGATCGGGAACGCTTGCTTACAGCGGCTTTGGGTTTAACCAAAGACGAAGCTGAAAAAGTTTTCCGCAAAGCCTATATTCAACGAAACCGCCTCACTGGCGACGAAGTAGATATTGTCTTAGCCGAAAAGAAGCAGCTTATTCGCCGCAACGGTATTTTGGAATTTATTCAAAATAACGAAACCATGCAAGAAGTGGGTGGTTTAGGCGAACTTAAACGCTGGCTCACGCAACGGGCTGATGCCTTTGGCGAACGGGCGCGGGAATATGGCCTACCTCAACCTAAGGGGATGCTGATTCTCGGGGTGCCTGGCTGTGGTAAGTCTTTGATTGCCAAAACTACCGCTGAAATGTGGGGATTGCCTTTACTGCGTCTTGATATGGGTCGGGTTTATGATGGTTCTACTGTGGGTCGATCGGAGGCCAACTTGCGGGCAGCGATTAAGACTGCTGAGTCGATTTCGCCCTGTATTCTACTCATCGACGAGTTAGAAAAGGCTTTCTCAGGCGCTGGTGGTTCTGCTGACTCAGATGCTGGTACTTCCAGCCGGATCTTTGGTTCTTTCTTGACTTGGATGCAGGAAAAAACTTCGCCAGTGTTTGTCATGGCCACAGCTAACCGTGTAGAGCGTCTACCCAGTGAGTTCTTACGTAAAGGTCGTTTTGACGAGATTTTCTTTGTCGATCTACCCACTATGTCAGAGCGAGAAGCGGTGTTTAAGATCCACATTCGCAAGAGCAAGCGCGATCCAGAGCGCTTTGACTGCGAAGAACTGGCCAAGGTAGCTGAGGGCTTTTCCGGGGCAGAAATTGAGCAAGCATTATTTGCTGCGATGTACGATGCCTTCGCTCAAGACCGCGAGTTCTCGCAACTAGATTTCATTGCTGCAATTAAGGCGACTATGCCTCTTTCTCGCACTATGCACGAGCAGGTTGCTGCTCTGCGAGATTGGGCTAGACAACGCGCTCGCCCAGCAGCGTCCTCTGTAGCTGATTATCAGCGTATGGAGTTCTAACAGGTTTTCTCCTACGGGAGGAAAGGCTAGCTCATGGTGTTAAAACCGGTTGCTAGTTGGTTCGATGATATGTCACCCGGTAATTTTTTGGGGTGACACGGCTAAGTCCATGTTCACTTTTTCTCAATTATTCCTTGGAGGAAACTGATTATGTCTCACTTCAGCACCTTACGTACCAAAATCTCCGATGCAGAAGTTCTAAAAAGCTCTCTACGCGATTTAGGAATTTCTGTAAAAACCGAAGCGGATCTACGGGGCTATCAAGGCCAAAAGATTCGGGCAGACATTGTAGCTGTCTTGGAAGGCGAATATGATCTCGGTTGGTCTCGGAATGCCGATGGTTCTTTTGACCTGATTGCAGATCTTTGGGGCGTTGCTAAAAAGCACAACCAAACTGAGTTGATCAACTCGATCAACCAGAAATATGCAATCAACAAGACCCTCACCGAAGTAAAGCAAAGAGGATTGAGCAACGCCAATGTGGCTGTGGTTCTACAAAAATAGTCTTCTCTCTTTGCGAAAATACAGAGTCAATCCTTTGGATTGGCTCTATTTTATTTGTATAACAATCTAATTTTTTATAGCTAATGGAAAAAACTGTTTTAGAAAATATCCAAGCAGGATTTAAAGGTAGCAACAAAATACCTGATGCTTTGGTGAAATTTATTGAGTGGTCTCAAGGAAGTCCAGAAAATCAAGATTTTATCAGTGGCCCGTTTGAATTTTGTGAGGCCGGTGATTGGATCATGGAACGTTTTTTGGAAGAGCCTGAGTTCCAAGAGAGATTTGGCGTTTTTGGTCAAAGTGGTGATGCCTACATATATTGTATTTGGCTGCAAGATAATGGGCGACAACCCGTTGTACATTTGGGCAGCGGTCAAGGCACGACGTTGATAGCGGCAGATTTCACGGATTATTTAAGGTTATTAGCGATCAGCTACAACGAAGATTTAAGCACTGAGGTATGTTCACCACCAATTAATAATGAAGGCGTAAATCTAAAATTTCAGCAGTGGGTAATAGAAACTTTTAAAGTAACTATCCCCCAAACTGGTGAGGAAATTATTTAAAGGGCGATCGATGAAAGTGATGATTTAAGTGTTTGGTTAAACAAAAATTGCCATGGTTGGTAGCAGCCTTGCAAATTGTAGAAATTCACGAAGTAGAAAAGAAGGAGACAAGCTGGTAGAGTAAGCAACATGGAAAAGCCAGTGTCAGAATTAACGGCAGCAATTCCAAGAAGAAAAGTACGATCGGCAATGTCACACAAGTATATACCACGCATAAATTCCGATCAATTGCCCAAGTAATTGTTAATGACAGTTTACTTAAGCCGTTGCATGACTTTGAAATCATCATTGTCGATCAACACGCGCCCGATTGCACAAAGATTTCGCGTCTGAGATCGAAATTATCCCGAAGACATCAGCCAATATGCTTAGTAACCTGTCAAGACAGGCGATTTGGGAAAAATCGTAGATACAATACTACTATTGTTTTCCCGTACTGCGATCGAACTTCATAAGTATCCACTAAATCCAAACAACTCAGATGAAATTAAAACTCATGATCGGCATCATCGGCTGGATGCTTCTTACACTCC
Organism: Synechococcales cyanobacterium VAR_35_metabat_10; assembly: GCA_031418695.1. Taxonomy (GTDB): domain Bacteria; phylum Cyanobacteriota; class Cyanobacteriia; order Cyanobacteriales; family Chamaesiphonaceae; genus JAAFHZ01. The sequence goes on along the minus strand of JANOXZ010000107.1, from coordinate 3,998 downwards.
TCATCCCCACCAGCACTCAAGCTTCAGGAGATATCGGCACCAACCGCAAACAGCAGACTTGTCCATCGAGAAAAGAACCCAGAAAAGGCTCGATTAGTGCCGCTCAAGCAAAAAAATATGCGATTTGCGAAGCAGAAGCCGATCGAATCGTTAAAAATCCTGGCATGACTGATTTTCTGGATATTTCCAGTCTGCAAGTTAACCCCAAGCCGCGTCGAGCCGCATATGCCGATATCTATTATTTCGGAGATGCGATTACTAACTCTATGGTCTATGAAATTAAAGGTAGTGCAATTGCTTATAGTTGCACTGCTGTTGATAGTTTTCCTACCAGTCGTCGCGGCAAAAACTGTCTGACCACTAACGAACAAGATAGAGGGCCGAACAATAGTGCGGGAGTTTGTGTCAGATTCCCTTCTGGCGACTGGAGATGTAACTTAGGAGTTGGTGGTGCCAATAATTCACAATATGGCCCGCCACCTAGTGCCAATGCGTCTGGGTCTTCTAATGCTCAGGCTGCCCCTAATGATAATGCTCAAGCTTATTCCGAGCAAGCTAGTTTTAAACATGGGAAAAAAGACTATCAAGGCGCAATAGCCGATATGAATCGTGCGATTCAAATTAACCCAAATAATGCTGAGTTTTATTGGAGGCGTGCTCAATCGAAACACTATCTGAAAGATCGATCGGGTGCAATAAAGGATTCTCAACAAGCAACTAATTTATATCGGCAGCAGGGTAATACCGATCTGTATAAATTTATGCTCAAAATGATCGAGAGTTTCAAAGAATATAAATATTGAAATAATTTTATATATCGCTGACTTGAAGAAGTTGGCGATATGAAATATCTATCGATAGATCGACAGCTCGTAGGGTGGGCAATGCCCACCGTCTAGGTTTCAGGTGAATCTGTTTTATGAGATTATAAAATGGTTTGTGCCAAATTAAATGAAAGCACTAGGAGAAATATTAAACAGTTCACCTGATTTTTTAGCCTGAGACTTGCTGATAGCTCGTTTGCCGTTCACGATCGAAGACCCCAACCCTCTAGAATGACTGAGGATACCAAATCGACTTGCTTCATGCCTCTGGCAGCCATTAAATGCTACAAAAGTAGATGAGACGGTGTTTGTGACCATTCTTGAAGATCGTAAGTTTCCTCTTCATAGTCACGAATAAGTTTAACTAGAAGTCGAAAGAGAATAGTTTCTTCCGCCGTCCGAGTATGTTTTTTAGAAACAAGTCTTTCAGCAACAGCCAAAAAATGATTGTACTCCTGTTGACTTTCAATGATTTTAGGAATGAGGCTATCTTGATTCAAAAATTCCATGTGATTTTCTTGGCTAATAGTAAGGATCATTTTTCCAATCGCCTTTACAATATAGTCGGCAGCAACCACTCCAAGCTCTTTCCAATAATTAGCTCAGTCTTTTTTGCATGATGAGTATTTTTCATGGCAATTAGCTCAGTCTTGAATTCATTGCAGCCAGCCATTTTATGAACTTCGCTGTCATCATCATAGGTCATCAGAAAATCACCTTTTAGTTTAGCTACTAAATTAAATAAAGCTTGGTGATCAATAATCGAATGACGATAAAGTCTGCCGCCCGCCTTGATGTAAGGTGGATCAATAAAATACACAGTATTTCTGTTGCCAGCATTTTGCTTGCAAATTTCAAAAGCATCACCTTCGATAAAGTTGATCTTGTGCTTCACTTGCTCAATAGCCAAGATTCTTTTTTTGAGAGTCTCAGGATACCAGCGAGAGGTAATACCCTTACCATTTTCTCCATTTTTGATAAAGCTGGCTCCATCAGCCAAAATTCCACCTCGATTCACCCGGTTCTTGATGATTGTGGCAAAAGCCCGATCTTCCAGAGAGTTATTTGCCCGATCGATCGCCTCCCTAGCACTTTCTGCCGTCAACTGAAAATTCACAATCGACTCAGCCAGCCATCCCGCACCACCATTTAAGATCACTCGCCAGACCGCAGCAACATCTTCATCTTTTTCAACCATAGTGACTCGATAGCTTCGCTTGCGCCAAAGGCGATCGACCAACCCCTCACAAGCAGCCGTCAAACTCACAATGCCGCCACCAGCAAAAGGCTCAATCAGTTCTTTACCAGCACCACCCTGATAATGGAGCCATTGCCGAATCTTAGGAATCAACCAAGTTTTGCCACCAGCGTATCTAAATGGGCTTCTTTGTGGAACATTGGAAACCACCCCTAAAAAGCTAACCATGGTAAAAATCATCAATTTTTTAAATTTTACACAGACTTCCCCAATATGGGGTATATTGGATTCAAGAGCTTAAAAACCTCGCCGGGATGTAGCGCAGCTTGGTAGCGCGCCTGCTTTGGGAGCAGGATGCCGTCAGTTCGAATCTGGCCATCCCGATTTTGTTAAATAACCTTTACACCACCCGCAGAGACAGGTACAGTTGATAACTGACCCGTCCCTGCAATTTTTGTATTTATGGAAAACATTTACCAACCCAGCTCAATCGAATCCAAATGGCAGCAGGACTGGGAAACTCGGCAACTCTACAAAACCGATACCAGCAGCGCCAAACCAAAGTATTATGCCCTCTCCATGTTTCCCTATCCATCTGGGAATCTACACATGGGGCATGTGCGCAATTATGTGATCACAGATGTCCTTGCCCGCCAAAAAAGAATGCAGGGGCACCGGGTGCTGCACCCCATGGGCTGGGATGCCTTTGGTCTACCGGCAGAGAACGCGGCGATCGAACGTAACATCCATCCAGCAACTTGGACATATCAAAACATTGCTCACATGCGCACTCAGCTTAAAAAACTGGGCCTGTCGATCGATTGGGATCGGGAAGTGGCGACTTGTTCGCCCGATTATTATCGCTGGACTCAGTGGATCTTTCTGAAGTTCTTTCAAGCAGGCTTGGCTTACCAAAAAGAAGGCTCCGTGAACTGGGATCCGATCGATCAAACCGTCTTGGCCAACGAGCAAGTAGATAGCGAAGGAAAATCTTGGCGTTCGGGGGCGATTGTCGAGAAGAAGCTGCTGAAACAGTGGTACTTCAAGATCACCGATTATGCTGAGCAGCTTTTGGGTGATTTATCTCAACTGGAAGGCTGGCCAGAGAAAGTGCGGTTGATGCAGACCAACTGGATTGGTAAATCAGTCGGGGCTGATTTGGAGTTTCCGATTGAAAATAGCAGCGAAAAAATCGCGGTATTCACCACTCGCCCCGATACAGTTTACGGAGTGAGCTATGTGGTGTTGGCACCCGAGCATCCTTTAACTAACCAAGTGACTACGGCAGCTCAAAAGGGAGCAGTGGATGCTTTTATTGCCGAAGTACAGAGCCAAACAGATATCGATCGCACCGCCGAGGATAAACCGAAGCGCGGTGTGTTTACTGGAGCAATGGCGCTGAATCCTTTTACTGGCAAAACTGTGCCGATTTGGATTGCTGATTATGTACTGTATAGCTATGGTACTGGTGCAGTCATGGGTGTGCCAGCCCACGATACCCGCGATTTTCAGTTTGCGACCCAATATCAGTTACCAATTAATCAGGTAATTGTGGGTGAGGATGGCAACACAACCTTGCAAGCTGCCTATACTGACCAAGGCAAAATGATTAACTCTGGCCAATTTGATGGTCTGGAATCATTACAAGCCAAGCAAGACATTATTAAATATGCTGACCAACAAGGCTATGGTCGCGCTAAAGTGCAGTTTAAGCTGCGGGATTGGTTGATTTCTCGGCAGCGCTATTGGGGCGCACCGATTCCGATTATTCACTGTGCTAAATGTGGCGCAGTGCCAGTACCGGTAGCTGATTTACCAGTGCGTTTACCCGAAGATGTGGAATTTACCGGTAAAGGTGGCAATCCTTTGGGTCAGTTGGCCTCTTGGGTAAATGTGTCCTGCCCGAGCTGTAAAGCACCCGCTAAGCGCGAGACAGATACCATGGATACGTTCGTGGATTCTTCTTGGTATTTTTT
>JANOXZ010000106.1:0-9336 GCA_031418695.1 Synechococcales cyanobacterium VAR_35_metabat_10 | reverse complement strand
CCGCAGCGGCGAATGGTGTTAATCGCTTTCAGGTGATGACGGTGTCCGCCATGTACCGAGACACCACGCTGCATATCGACACCTAGAGAGGTGCCCATGAGGGATTGTTCAATATCGTGAACGGCGATCGCATTGCCACCTAAGAGCGCCTGCACATAGCCCTCCCGGATTAGTTGGTTGAGATGTTCGCTGCCGCCGGTGTGAATCACTACGGGGCCAGCAGTTACGACTACTTTGCCGCCTCGATCGCGGATTTGGCGCAAGTCCCAGGCGATTTGTTCAACGACTAATTCCACTCGCCGCTCACTAGAAACCCCAGCTCCCATGAAACTAAATTCTTCAGCGTTCTTTTTGAGGGTGGGAAGCTTGCGTTTGGTGCGAATACCTTCGCTGCCGATTATTACCGATTCACCAATTTGCAAATCGCGCAGCAGCTTACAGCGGGCGGTGATTCCTTCAGGATTGTGAGTGACAGCGATCGCCCCATCCATCCGTTGTCCTTGCACCTTGATCCACTGATCACCAATGAGGACTTCGGTAGGATAAATGGTGGTGGCATAAAAATCATCCGCAGCCACCCCAGCTTGAGTGACAGGAGCCAAACTAGCAGGCACAGTTTCGGCAGCACTGATGGCTCCCAAATCGATCAACTGTGCCATGATTTCAGCCATGACAGCAGCATCGGGAGCGGAAACTTTTACTTCGGCCAAAGAGGTATCTTGGCGCTGATTACCAAGATTAAAACTCACTACCTGAAAACTGCCACCGCCAATCACAATGGTGTCTAGAACCTGATTCACCAGCCCAGAGTCCAACAAATGGCCTTCCAGGTGAATGACCTTAGTTTGGACTGTAGACAACTGCGGTGAATCTCGATGTGGTTCTGTCACCTTGAGAGTCAAACACTTGGCAGCACCACCGGCTTTCAGAAATTCAGTCAGGGGTGTTTCGACTACAGTAAAACCCCGATCGGCCAATATTTTATTCAGCCCATCACTGACCTTGTTCATCACCACGATCCGATTGATGTTCACCGTGTTGCAGGCAAAGTTGACTGCATCGGCTTCGCTAATGGCAATTCGTTTCTCTGGCGGCACCCGCAGCTCAATTAAGCGATTGGAATAAGTATCAAAAGCAGGTGGATAATACAGCAAATACCCATCAGTCAGCGGACAAAAGCAAGTATCTAAATGGTAAAACCGCCGATCGACCAACCGCAGAGACAATACTTCTACATCCAACCATTCGGCTAAGTAAGGATGGGAGTCAAGTTCCGATCGAAAGCCATAACCAGCCCACAGCCAGCCACCAGCTCGATCCATCAAAGCATCACCAGCACCTTCAAAAGGCAAACTATCTGGTAAGAGATGAACCTTGTAACCCTGGTCAGCAAACCACTTTTGGAAATGTGGTTCTTCGCCTTGGCGTTCGGGATGAAAAAAGCGACTGAGCACCACTGTATTGCCCAAAATCAAACCAGCATTGGCAGTAAAAACCATGTCTGGCCAACCCGGTTGTGGTTCCACCAAGTCAACCTGGGCATATTTTTGCAAGACTTGGTAAAGCTGAGTCCATTGAGCTAAAGCCCGATCGCGTGACGATCGATGGATATTGCCTTCCATCCAAGGATTAATCACATAATCAACTTCGTAGTGATGAGGGGCACACATGAGGATGCGCATGATATCAGTCTTTAGTCCATCGGTCGTTGAGGTGTTTGCTGCTGAAGACATTGGTAGATTTTTGTAAAATACATTTTGTAGCAGTAGGGTAGGCAGCGGCTGAAATCACGCTGAGGTTTCCTTCGCATGTGTTTCAGACAAGACCCACCACATAGGTTCTGGTCAATCCAGATATAATCAATGATTGTGTTGACCTACTTAATAGGACAACGGGGATAGAAATATCTAATCTTTAGGTCGGGGTTTATCAACGTTCGCTTCGCCAACCACGTAAGCAATGGCGTATGGATTCTCTACTTTTGTTGATGCTTTGCGGATCTCTAACCCAATCAAGTCACCATCCTTGTCATAATCCAGCACCAATTCTGGAGTGATTTTCGTAGTTTCTTCGACGGTTGTTTCACTAAAAGAAATTTGCAAAATATCTTTGTCTGGATCGTAGATAACTTTCATTACGTTTTTTTAAGAATTCCACCAACCCAATCCTAGCCACAGGCGAGGTTTCTTGAATGTATCGTAGGCCACAAAACGATGTAGCATTGTCCGTCACAGTAGCAAGGCCAGAGTAGCCAGACAAGTCTGCGCTTCAGATTTGAATTGGCGGCTTGTAGTTATTGAAATCTTGTGAGCGGTTGTCTTATGCCAAATTCTGATTGTGCCTTCCCTGGTGTTTCCTTGCAGCATTCCACCGTCCGCCCGATCGGAGTCTATGCCTTGTCGGGGCTAGCAACAGATAGCACTGGATTACTAGCAGTCGATGCCGTCAGAGGCTACCTGCTGGCAGTTAATCCTCTCACCAACAACACCACCGTTCTAAACCCCCATCATGTCTCCGGCTGGATTGGGGTCAATGGCTTAACCCTGTGGCAAGAGATGTTTTGGTATGCCAAGGGTCAAGAGGTGATCTATTGCGATCGACAAACCCTCATCCCCACTGTCTTTACCCGTCTCCCCTATCCAGTAACCGGGGTAGCAGTCTGGGAAACCACTGTATATATAAGCTGCCAAAAATCTGGCTATATTCATCTATTCGATCGAGATAGCGGCGAACCCTTAGAACGCATACCCCAACCCGGCATCGGCACCGAAACCCTCACCATATTTAAAGATCAGCTATGGGTTTGCGATCGAACAGAACAAACCGTTTATTGCCTCGATCGCACCACCGGAGACATTCAGTTCAGCGCCCTCACGCCTTTCCCCTCACCCACCGGCATCACTTTTTACTCGCCCTCACTAGACCAAGAACCAATTTGCTATGTAGCCTACGCCGACGAAGAACCCTATATCCGCGATAATCCCAACGCCGAATTCCCCTATCAACTGACCTTCCGCGATCGAACTTTCATCCATCCTCTATATGTTCACCACAATGCCGCTGAGCATTACACGCTCTCCAACGGTTACTTAGTCGAGCTGTCCTATGTGGAAGAGCTACTGCCACTCGAAGCAGTCACTCTCAATCAAGTAGAGTGGCGCATTGCTTTACCTTCCAATACCCTGCGCCAGCGCATCCGCCATATTGAACCGATCGGCATAGGCGCAAGCGAAGCTATCGGTCATGAGTTTACGATCGAAGAACAGGATGGCCAGAAAGTAGCGGTCTTTAAATTCGATCAAATTTCGCCCCATCAAGGAGGACTCATGGGCTGGCGGGCGATTGTAGAAATGTATGGCCTCAAATATTCCCTTACTCCTACTGACATAGCCGAGAATCTACCGCTGCCTACTGAGTTACAGCCATATCTAATAGACGACGATGATTTAGCAATGGAGACAGAAACTATTCGCCAAGCTGCCAAAGAAGCGATCGGCACCGAAACCAATGTGTTGCGTCAAATGCTCAAAATTCGTAATTATGTCTACGATCGACTCTCTTATGGCATCCGCCCCAAAATCGATACCCCCGATGTCGCATTGGCGCGCGGCATAGGTTCCTGTGGCGAATATGTCGGAGTCTTACTCGCCCTCGCCCGTCTCAATGGCATCGCCTGTCGCACTATTGGTCGCTACAAATGCCCCCCTCATCCCGAAAGCCACTATTTACCATTAGAACCAGATTTCAACCATGTATGGATAGAATTTTATGTACCCGGTGTAGGCTGGCTGCCGATGGAATCTAATATGGATGATACGGTCGATCGAGGCCCTTATCCCCAAAGATTTTTTATGGGTTTATCTTGGTATCACACCGAAATTGGTAAGGGGATTTCTTTTGAAAAAATGAAAGCCGCCGACAAGCCAGCCCACATCTCTATGGGAGATTTAGCAATCAACCATATTCGCTTTAGGGTCTTAGAAGAATTGATTCCACAGGAATTTATTGCGATCGAAGAGCTAGAAAAAGTACTAGATCAAGGATAGATTCACTGAGGTTTAACTTCGGCTACTGATACAATGGAGATGGCATATGTAACCCCACAAGCGTTTAAAGGTTTTTATGACAACTGCTACAGCTCCTCAGCAATCTGTCGATACTCTGCTACTGGATGTTACTAATGCAAAGCTGACAGTAACACCAAAGCATTTTGATCAGCTTTGTATCGATAACCCCGATCTGCGCCTGGAATTAACCAAAGATGGAGAATTGATTGTTATGGCTCCAGCGGGCGGCGAAACCAGCAAAAAAAACTCAAGACTGAATCTTTTAGTTGGTATTTGGAATGAGCAAACCGAGCTAGGTGAAGTATTCGACTCTTCAGGTGGCTATGACTTCACTGCACTCGGTAGCGGTAAACCAGCGCCAGATGTGTCTTGGATTGAAAAGTCTCGACTTGAGGGAGTGAACATTGTCGGATTTATTACGGTGGTGCCCGATTTTTTGATTGAACTGCGGTCGGCCACAGATAATTTGAAGCCGTTACAGGAAAAAATGAAGGAGTATCAACGGCTTGGGGTGAAGCTAGGCTTGCTCATTGATCCTAAGAATAAGCAGGTGGAGATCTATCGACCAGGACAAGAGGCCGAAGTATTAAAATCTCCAACTTCGATCGACTGCAATGAGGTCATGCCCGGTTTCATACTGAGCATGAGCCGAATTTGGTAATTCCATAATTTTGATGGGGATACTTATCGCACTGTCTATACTGTCCGGTTTGAATTTGCTGTGTATGTCCTCCATGTCTTCCAAAAGAAGTCTAAGAGAGGCATAGCGACTCCCAAACAAGATATCGAGAATTATGTACGAGAGCAGCTCTGGGAAAAGCAAAAACTTCCAATTCGGGTTCATGCTGGAGTTTCTCTAGATGCTGTAGTATCAGGAAAGACAGCAGAAGACACCAAGAGATTCTATAGGAAAAATGGTTTTAAAGATGAGGAAGATGGAAAGCATTTAGTTAATTCTCCCCAAGAAATGTCAGTTTAGGTTAAGTGTATACTTTTCATCCTCAGAATTATCTTGAGGTATCTGATAAGGAAATGGAGCATCAACAATGTCACCCTTTTTGTAAAAATTATCGGATTCTGTCGGCATTACACTTCCTGCTCAACAAAATCAAACTTCAAAAAAAGCAGGATGGTTAGCATTACTAATTACTGTTAATATTTCGCGCTCCTCCTCCTCTGACTCTTCTATAACTGAGTCTATCAGTTTGAAGATAAACCCAGCCTCATTACGAATCCTGACTCGGTAATAATCTTTTATATTCATTCGCGTTTGAAAATTAGACCGCTTTTTTCGAGAAATTTGAACCAAATCAGACATTAAATGCTGAATTTCTTCTAGATTCTCTATATCAAAAAATTCAATATTATCTTCAAGGGAATCTCCTAATATTTCAAGAGCTTCAGCCCACCTTATCAAGTCTTTTTTATTGCTGTTATCTCCATACCTCTTAATATCCATGATATTTTTACAACTCAAGAAAAGAGTTCGTAAGCTCTTCATATGAACTGTAATAGAGTTTATTAGAGAAACATTGATGCTTTTTGGCAAACTAAAATTATTGTCATTCTGAGAATTTTTTAAAATTTCTATCTTTTCAAAAGCATGGCCAACGGCATTATACAGTCTGAAGAATTGATGTTCCTCAGCAAATTCTTGTGCTCTGTCTGCAATGATTTTAATTTCTGATGTTTTCTCAGCTAAACTAGCTTCTCCACAATTATGGGAATATGATTTTTCCAGCACCTCCATAATACTAGCGTATTCTTTTTGCAGTAAATTTGAAACGCTATTAAAAGAGTTTTCGGTTGATTTACTTATATCTAGAACTGCCATAGGAAAATTCCACTATCAGAAAAACTTTTTATTAAGAAGTAAAATAGCTCTAAGCCAAGCATAACAACATTATACCCAGTTGACAGGAGGCTAGCACCATCATGGGCTATACGATAACTCCTTCAGCCGCTCGATCGAAAGCTTTGTAGATCGAGCGATAATATTCATTACAACTGTCGATCGAAACCCCATGTCTAACTCCTATTCCCTCATGATCCACGGTGGCGCTGGTGCCCTAGAAGATCTGAAACATGAAGCCAGCGAATCAACCTTTCACCAAAGTATCACCGCGATTTTAGAGCGGGGTCGTCAGCGTCTAGCTCAGGGCGATCGAGCCTTAGATGTAGTCGAACATTGTGTGAGTTTGTTAGAAGACGATCAACTATACAATGCTGGATGCGGCTCAGTCCTCAATGCTGATGGTCAAGTAGAAATGGATGCTGCCCTCATGAACGGTAGTGACCTGCGCGCTGGGGCAGTGGCCGGTATCAAACAAATTAAAAACCCGATCGCTCTGGCCCGTCGTGTTTTAGAACATGGCGAACATGTCCTATTAATGGGCGAGGGAGCTTTAGAATTCGCCAAATTCTGTCAGATAGAAATATATCCAGAAAGCTACTTCATTACCGATGCCCGCATTAAACAACTAGCCGAAGTTCAGGTATCCGGCGGCATGACTCTAGATCACGAGCGAGTCAAACCACCCCAAAAACTAGGCACCGTAGGAGCAGTAGCCCGAGATTTACAGGGGAATTTAGCAGCCGCGACTTCCACAGGGGGATTGGTGAATAAACGTTGGGGCAGGGTTGGTGATACCCCGATCGTTGGTGCCGGAGTCTTCGCCGACAACGAAACCTGTGCTGTATCAGCCACTGGCTACGGTGAACAGTTTTTGCGCACAGTCCTAGCCAAAACCATCTCGGACTTTGTACAGTTCAAAGACCTCGATGCAGCAGCGGCAGCCCAAGCAGGCATCGATTATCTAGTCCGCAAAGTCAACGGCGACGGTGGAGTAATTGTGATTGATAATGCAGGCCGCTGTGCCTCTGCCCAGTCCACCTCTGGCCTTATTCGTGGCTGGATTGAGCATGGAGGAGAGGCTTGCTGTAAGTTAGGTTAGTTTTTTCACATAAACCCGATCGCACCTCAAAGTCTCCACCCCACTACTGGCAACATATCCACTATTCTCATAAAGCCCCACTGCCTCCACCAAAACCGAAGCCGTCTCAATCCAAATCTCCCGAAACCCCCGAGACATAATAGCCCTCTCTAACTCACCCAAAACATATCGCCCCAAACCCCGACCCCGATAAGCCCCCAACAAATACATCTTCCGAATCTCCACTGCCCCAATAGACCGTGAAATCGGATGATACCCCGCACTACCAACTACCTGACCCACTGAATTCAACAAAGTCCAAAACTCCCCACCAGTTTCCAAATAATACTTCTCAATTTCCAACACATCCCGATCGGCACCCTCCGGCTCCCAGCCCAACCCATACTCAGCCAAAACCACCCCAATCACCTCCGCCACCGCCTGCCGATCGGCCACCTCCCAAGGACGAATCGTAAAATCAAGATACTTCATAACTAACTGTGAATCCGAGGCTCAGGATGCAACTCCACCAACAACTCACTCTCCACCTCCGCCAACTCACCCAAACGAGCCTGGACGATCGATCGCTCAAAGTAAGTATCAGCCAAAGACCAAAAAGCCCCAAAATGCCTAGCCTCAGAAGCCATTAAACTGCGATAGAAACTAGCCAGATCAGGATCTGGCAAATGAGCAGCCAATAAACCCAATCGTTCATGGGAACGGGCTTCAATCAGCCCCCCGACCAACAAACAATCCAACAGTCGCTCTTGGCCATTCGATCGAATCTGCTTCTTCAGAGCTGCGGCATAAGGAGGAGAATTTAAGGCAGCCATTGGAATCTGTCGATCGGCCAAAATTTGGTTAACCTGATGGAAATGCTCTAACTCTTCCCTAGCAATAGCTGTCATAGATGCAACTAGTTTTTCATGACCAGGATAGCGGAACATTAAGTTAATCGCATTATTTGCCGCTTTTAGTTCACAGTGGGAGTGATCTAGTAGAATCAGATCCATGTTTCTTAATGCTTGTTCTAGCCATTGTGAGCTAGATGCTAGCTTTAACAGATTTATTGTCGGATAATTGGTGGCGACCATCGAAGTAAGATGTGAGTGCGGATAATGCCTCTGTCTATCGCAACAATTGTCAGATATCGTAAGTCTGCATACTACAACAGACCAAACATTTTAGAAAGCCAATAGACTCAGCATCTACATCATAGCCATGTTCAATCTTTTCTCCAAGCGTCCACAAAATAGAAGAATCATCATTGGCGATGTACATGGCCACTACGATGGTTTGATGGCGCTATTACGGGAAGTCGATTTGGGCAGTGATGACCAAGTATATTTTTTGGGCGACTTGATCGATCGAGGCCCTAAAAGCGCGGAAGTAATCAAATTTGTGCGCGATAACAAATATCCATCGCTGTTGGGCAACCACGAAGTGATGATGCTGCGGGCAATCAAAGAAGGCGAGGAAGATCGACGAATTTTGCAATTTTGGATGCAGGCCGGTGGTGACGCGACGATCGCTAGCTATGGAGCCAATGGTATCCTGCGATCGGATGTGGATTGGGTGGAGTCTTTACCCACTTTTTTAGACTTAGGAGACATCTGGCTGGTACATGCTGGCGTAGATCCTTATATGCCTTTAGAGCAACAGGGTGAGCAACAGTTTTGCTGGATGCGAGAGAAATTTTTTAGCTCCTCTTTCCCCTATTTTGATAACAAGCTAATCATCACCGGTCACACCATTACTTTTACTCTGCCGGGAGTTTCCCCTGGAGAGTTGGCGGCGGGGGTAGGCTGGTTAGATATTGAAACCGGAGCTTATCATCGCAAGAGTGGCTGGATGACGGCGCTAGATATTGACAATAAGCTGGTTTATCAAATGAATGTATTTAGCAAAAAAGCCCGCAAGAAAAAGCTTGATCAAATTACTAAAGAAATTGATCCAACCAAAGTTAAAGCTTATTTATAGTGATTACATAAAGATCTAAGTTTGAGTTTTTCATAAAAATGGAATTGTTAAATGATTAACCCTTCGATCACAGTAATACCTTTCCATCAGCAGCTAGATACACCACTGTTAAAACAGCCGATCGAAGTCCTGCAAATCAATTTAGGTAAACGATGCAACTTAGCTTGCAGTCATTGTCACGTCGAAGCCAGTCCCCAGCGCACCGAAGAACTTTCTCCGGCAGTTTGTGAAGACCTAATTACTTTGATTCAGCAATTCCCCCAAATCACCGCGATCGATCTCACCGGCGGCGCACCAGAAATGCTCTATGGGTTCAAACCTTTGGTAATCGCTGCCCGCCAAGCCAACAAACAAGT
>JANOXZ010000105.1:0-4041 GCA_031418695.1 Synechococcales cyanobacterium VAR_35_metabat_10 | reverse complement strand
AAAAAAAAAAAAACCCTCTATATATTATTTTAATTTTTTTTTTTTCTTTCTGATTGGTTTATTATTCTCCACGCCCCACTTCTGCCCTGATCTCATTTAATTCCTCTGAGAGCGCTGGCTTTAGCTGCCCAACGAGATACTTGCACAGCTCGATTTCGTACTTTTCCAAGGCTATTAGTAAATGTAGAAGAATGCAGTGCCACGATCGAATAGCTTTTAGTATCTTTGAAATAAGCAAAAATTGGGCCGCCAGATGCACCAGGATTGCTATCACAGCGATGAATAACTAAGCCCTGATCGAGACTTTCAATGCTGCATTTGCGGTGCATTCCAGCAGTTTCACCAAAGCTACCAAGCTCAGTAGAGTCTCTCGATTTGGGATAATCTTCGGCGTATCCTACTAGTGTCAAACGAGCACGAATTTTGCTCAGCACCGATTTTTGCGAAAGATCTAGCCCTCGCCAGCCTAAATAGCCATAAATATCACCCAATGGTTTATCTAATTTTAAGATTGCCCAATCATCAGCAGGATTAGCACGACGCGGATCGATAGTGCCATATTGGTAATCAATCACCCGTGCCTGATCGATCGATGTATTTCTAATCAAACTTGGCTTAAAGATCAATTGTGTAACGCTAGGATTAGAATTTCTAGCAACAACTGGATTGCCACTATATTTATCGATTAAACAATGGGCATTGGTCAAAACCAAATTACGCCCAATTAGGCTACCAGTGCAGGTATAGCTATTACCATTTGCTCGGTATTCAATGCGACCAATAGTAGACCAAGGAAACTTCCTGGTCAATACTGGTACTCGATTGTCTCTGCCGATAATTGCCCGATCTTTAGCTTCATAAGGTGTACTAGATTCATCCCGATCTTGAGGCCGAAAAGCTGTTCGATCGAGGGCAGAGTTCTCAGATACATCCACAGTTTGAGCAATATCTGGATTAGACTCGGAAGTTGATTGCGCCACCAACTTTGCAGGACTACCTAGCCCAATGACAATAATTGTGGCCATTAAGCCCAGAACGATCAAGATTTTTCTCATAAATTTTTCTCACACATCAGATCATTCTACGACTTTGATTGGCCAGATGATGGCAACCATTCTCCTTGCAGAGTGAAAGCTGCCCAGTATCTAGGGTCGGGGTTAGTTTGCCAGAGTTGTAACTGTGCCGATCGCAGAGCTGCGCTGGGTGTTTGCTGCTTTTTTAAAGTTTTTTGAAAAAAGCTGGTCATTAGTTTGGCAGTCTGAGCGTCATCTACATTCCACAGCGAGGTAACTACCCGCTTGGTGCCCGCATACATAAAGCCTCGAGTCAGGCCAACTAGTCCTTCACCCCGAATATCTTCACCCAAACCAGTTTGACAAGCACTCAATACCACTAAATCGGCGTTGAGCTGAAGATTAAAAATATCATGAAGGCGTAAGAAACCATCCCGAGGTTTACCTTTGGAATCCACCAAAGATAGCACTAAGCCCGAAAGCTGGGGATTACTGCTATTAATAAAGCCATGGGTCGCAAACAAAACATTGCGGTACTGATCGAGGCGCGATTTTTGCGGTTGGGTTACGGTGTCATAGTTGGCTGCAAAAGAACAGGCTGCTTCGCGCTGATTGGGGGGCACCAATGCCAAAATTTGCTTGGCTTCTTGTTGAGTGTTAGGGAGTCGTTGAATATTGCGCAGATCGAGAGTGCGGAGACTGCGCTGGAGGTCAGCTAGGCTGGGATTTGTGGTGTTTTTAGAGTTATCTGGAGGAGTGACTAAGCAAGAATCGATCGATGCCTTATTTCTACTACTCAGACGAGCATCATCAGCTTTAAATACTGGGTCTGCAATAATAGCCAGGGTTTTAGAAGCACTGCGGCGAGGCTGTTGACGTTGCAGGGCAATAGTGGCAGCCGAGGGAGCATTCACAATTTCATGGTTTTTAATTAACGGAGTGTAGTTACTGGTAGGCAGAGGTAAGGCCGCAAAGGGAATATATTGTAAAACACCATCTGCCACTACCAACAAACGTTTCCCGGTCAATTGATTGGCTACCGGAGAGATGATCAGATTGAAAAGTTTATCTCCGGTGCGTTTGACATCGTTAATAGAACCAGAGTTCGTAAGAGTGCTATGAAAGGGTTTAACGATATCTTCTAGGTCTTTTTCCCCAGGCAGACTATAGCTTTGAACAGCAGTGGGTGTGACCAGCCATAGATAACTACGTTCTTTGCCGATCGAGTATTGCAACATCACCGTATTTTTATCTAGAACCTTTTGCTGGATTTCTTTAAGGGTAATGGGTTCAGGATATTTGAGCGCGGCATAGGCCGGATTTTCGACCCGTAGTTTGTTTTGGGATTCTTGGATCTGAGTGATCAGCACATTGCTTTTGCGATCGAGGCTGCTGGATTGTTCAGGAGTATGTTCACGGCTGAGCAGAGCGACGCGCTGTTTTTCCACTTGGCGTAGATCTCTTTCTAGTTGCTCGTTTTGGGTAATTAGCTTAGAAGAGCCTTTGGGTTTAAGCTGTCGATCGATCCCGGCATTGGTCAAAAGCTCTACTAAACCTCTGGCGCGCCCTCTCTCACTGGTTTCTAGGGCTAGAGTCTGATAACCTTTGGTGGGTTGCTGCTGGTGCAAGTCCATCAAAATGCCAATCTTAATTTTGTAATAGTCTTGCTTGGAGGCTAAGAAAGATGTGCGCAGGTCATTACTGGTAACATCTTTGCGGATGTCTTCTACAATGCTGATGGCGGCTTTGATCGATTGCTTGGCTGCTGGCAGGTTGCCTTGAGATCTCTGTAAGGTTGCCAGTAAAGACAAAGTATCAGCTTCTTCCGATCGAAACTTTAGTTTTTGTTGTAATACGATGGCTTGTTCATAGGCTTTTTGCGCCTTTTGAGGATTTTTCTGTTGTTTATAAACAGTCCCTAAATCTTTTAACCGTAGGGCTTCAAAGGCTGGTCGATTATTTTTGCGAGCAATAGCAACTGACTGTTCCAATGCTGCTTGCGCTTTGGGATAATCTTTCATGGCTTGATAGGTCAAGCCAAATTTATGCAGTCCTGAAGCCCGATAATTTTCATCAATGTCCCCTGTACCTAATAAACCTTGTTTCTGAGAGCTGTTCAGCAAATCAAGTGCCTGTTTGTAATCGCCTTTTTCCCTGTAGATATCGCTCACCGTATATAATGCAAGTATTTTTGTCAGGCGATTACCAGCAATCTTTACTAGTGGTAAGAGCTTTTCTTGGGCAATATTCAGGCTCTGGGTTGTGTCGCCCATTAAACGCAAAACTTTAATTTTTCCTTGCAAGGCAGAGCCTTGTATACCCAAATTATCTACAGTTAACGCTAAATTCAAAGCTTCATCGTAAGATTTTAAACTCTGTTGATATGCTCCCAAAGATTCATATAGCTTAGCTATCTCTAGCAATGTTTTGGCTTGTTGAGGGCGAATTTTTAATTGACGCTGAATGTCTAAAGCCTTGTTGTAAGAATTAATTGCTTCCTGCTTCCGATCCCATCTATTTAAAGTAGTAGCAATTTCAGTTAAAGATTCACTTTCACTCAAACGATTTTCGGTAAGTTTTTGGTGGATGAATAGTTTTCGTTGAGCAACCTCATACAATTTGGCATATTCATCGTTTGCAATATAAATAGATTGCAGCGTATCTAATGCAGATAACTCTCGAGCAATATTACCTTGAGTTCGTCTTTTTTGGACTTCTTGCTCTAGCCCTGCGATATATGTATCAGGTTGAGTTTTGGCTAAAGCTTTTTGGGCTGGCTTTGAAGGAATGACCGGATCATTACTGGGGTATATAAAAGATTGTAATACTCCATCAAGCTCTCCTCCACTAGGATCTAAGATACTTGCTTCTTTGCTATATTTGAGAGCTATTTCAAAATATTCCCGTTTAAAGTAATGAGTCCTAATATAGCGTAAAGCAGTGGCATGAAGCTGGATATTGCCAGATTTTTTAGCGATTTTTAATGCTTCCATTAAATACTTGAGATCTTCTTTTGTTTCACCCAGAT
>JANOXZ010000104.1:0-7880 GCA_031418695.1 Synechococcales cyanobacterium VAR_35_metabat_10 | reverse complement strand
ATAAAGATGGCAGAAGAATTCCAAAAATATGTTGAATTAATAAACCATAGACCAAGAAAATCACTTGACTATAGAACACCTTATGAGGTATTCTTTTCTGTACCAGTATAGCAGCGTTGCACTTCAGTTTTGAATTGGCCGTTTAACGGTTGATGACTCCAAATTAAGAAGTTCTGGATGTACCCTCGCCAAATTTCAGTCAAAATTGGAGAAATGATGTTTTCACAGATTGCATATTCTGAATTAAAAACAATGCCCTCTTGGACTACGATATTTAATCGATCAACAAAATATTCATCGCATTCAAATTTAATATTTTCCACAAAGTCTTTTTCCTGATAATTCAAGGAGAAACTTTTTAAGACATCAGCAATACTTTTGTAATTAGTAAAAGCCATTATATCCTCCAGACATATTGTAAGTCTCTAATTCTCAAAGTAATTACGTCCTCAGTAGATATTATATAGCATTAAGATCGATCGCGCCCAATCCCTTGAGCGTAATCCTTTGGGCAGTTGTAAGCCCAGCAACTCCGGTAATATCCATTTCTTCATAAACTCGCTGCGGTCGCAGAACTTTAGTACATTCCCAAGTATCAGTATTCCACAGACGAATTGTTTCATCGTGGCTACAGCTAGCTAATAGTTGTTGCTGTGGATCCGGATGATAGACTACGCAATTAACTAAGTCGGTATGTCCTTCCAAGATTTTGATACATTCTCCTGTAGCTATATCCCAAATACGGATGGTGTAATCTTTGCTGGCACTGGCAAGGTGAGATCCAGTAAGATTGAAAACCACCTTGGAAACAGCACCAGTATGACCGTTGAAAATACGGCAACATTCTCCAGTATGAATATTCCAAAGACGGACAGTACAGTCATTTCCACCACTGGCTAATAGATATCCCTGAGGATGAAAAGCCACTGTCCAATTATGATCAGCATGTTCGGACAAAGTTTGATGACATTTACCAGTTTCTACATCCCAAATTCTAATTACAGGGTCATGGCTAGCACTAGCTAGTAAATGTCCTTGAGGATGAAAATCCAGATCCATTATCATATTGCATCCCTCCGTCCCAAAAGTGCGTAGTAGCTTTCCAGTATGGTACTCCCATAAATAAATATTATTATCACCAGAGCCACTAGCCAATATATTGACGTGAGGATGGAAAGCAATTGCAACAATAAAAGTCACACTTTTCTGTAAAAAATGAGGATTTTCATCCAAAACAGAATTATTTACTACATTCCATAGCTTAACCTCTCCACCCATTCCACAACTAGCTAGTAAGTTATTTTCGGGATTGAATGTTACTTTCCAGATGGCTGCTTTGTTATCTGAAATAGTATTGACACATTCAGCGGTATCAAGATTCCATGACCGAATTTTGCTATCTTCACTACCACTGACTAGTAAATCCGTCTCCGGGTGAAAAGCTATCGTTCTACAAGCCTTTGGAATACTGCGTAGGGTTTTGATACATTGCCAAGATGCCACATCCCAAAATTTCAACACACCATCATGATCACTACTAACTAGCATTGTCCCATTAGAGTTCAAGGCGATCGACCAAACACTATTTTGATGACCTTGTAAGACATTAGTACATTGCCAATCATTTGACTTAACTTCTACCCAAATCCGTAATGTTAAATCTTGACTACTACTGACAATAAACTTTTCATCTGGACTAAAAAGTCCTTCAATGGCAGCTCTAGAGTGAGCCTGAATTGTTTGTAAACAATCTCCTGTTTTTACATCCCAGAGTTTAATTAAAGTATCAAAACTGGTGCTTATCAATTGTGTACCAAGAACATTAAAAGCTACTGACCAAGCAATTTGAGAATGCCCATTTAGAGTATGAATACACTCACCAGTCGTTAAATCCCATAGTTTGATAACAGAATCAAAGCTACTACTTGCTAATAGTGTTCCTTTAGGCTGAAAGGCAACACCTACTACATGCCCAATATGACCAATTAATTCCTTAAGAAGTCTGCCAGTTCTCACATCCCATAATAAAAGATTTCCATTCTCACCACTACAGGCTAGTGTCTGATCATCAGCACTCAAAGCAATCCGATAAATAGAGGCTGATGACTGCCAAGATTTTAAACAGATGCCACTATCTAAGTCCCAAATCTTAATATATTGATCGTCAACGCCAGCACTAATCAGCTTTTTGCTATCAGAGGTGAAAACAAGTCCGAAAGAATATCCATTATGCGCTTTGATGTTTAACAGATTTTGGCCAGTTGCTATGCTCCAAACTAAAATCATGCCATCGCTGCCACCATTAGCAACTAATCGATCATCAGGACTAATTACCACTTGGTAAATATCACCGATCGATTCAGCAAACAAGGAAGTAGTTAAATTAGCTTTTGCCAAATTAACCCGAGCTAGTGATACATCCCGCAAATCAGCCTGCCGAACACTCAAACCCGCCAAATTCAACCCAGTCAAATCAGCCTGTAATTGACAGAGCAAATTCAAACAATTCCCCGCCCCATAACTCGCCACCGCAAACCCATCCACCCTCAAACCCAACAAAATCTGCCGCAAAGCCAACACGATCGACTCCCGACCACCCAAATCTGACTCCAACATCGCCAACAAAGGCCGCACAATTACCCGAATCTGACTCTCCCGCACATAATCCTTCGCCTGCGCCTTCATCAACGCATAGCACAACAACAACTGCGGCGACCCATCACAAATCTCTTGCCGCACCAACCCCAAAAGCAACTCGATCGCATACTCCATCACCACCGGCTGCTGCGTAAACCGCCCATCCTTCCTTTCAATCAGCTATCTACCCTGCAAATATTCCAACGACTCCAACAACTGCCCCCCCGACACCACCGGCAACAAATCCGCCGCCAAATCACCCACCGTCACCCACTCCCGATTGATCGCCAACCAAAACATAATCTGTCGTTCCACCATCGACAGCCGATCGAACTGCCGCTCCAACAACAACCTAATCCCATTAAAAACCGCAGTACCCTGACCCAAAAACTTCCTCACCCCACCATCAAACAACTCCAAAATAGAAGTAGAAACAATCTTCAACGCCAGCGGATTGCCATCATACAAATCCACCAACTCCTCACCTGCCTTACCCGCTAACAACAACCCCTTATCATCCAAAACCGCCATCCCCTCCTCGATCGACAAACCACCCAACGGCAAAATCCGCACCGGCAAATTATTCCCCGCAAAACTAGCCACCTCCGCCACCTGCTCCCGGCTAGTTAGCAACATACAACTCTGATGCACCGACTCCCCCACCCGTCGCAACAACTCCCCATACCCCTCATAACCAGCCAAATACTGCCGAGGACTACCACTCAACAAAATCGACTCCACATTATCTAAAATCAGCAAACAGCGCCGCTCCTGCAAATAATGCAACAACCGCGAAATATGCACCGTTGGTTCCACCACCAACTCAATTTCTTGCTGATGAGAAATTAAAGCAATCACCTCCGCCAAAAAATCGGCCAGCGGTGGAGCATTCCGCAGCGATCGCCACACCACAAAATCAAACTCCGCTGGCATCTGCTGAGCCAATTTAACCGCCAACGCCGTCTTCCCCATCCCCCCGATCGCCAAAATTTCGATTAGCCGACAGCGATCCTTCACAATCCATTTTTCTAGAGTTTTCAGCTCCTGAACCCGACCATAAAAAATAGAAACATCGATCGCCTCACCCCAAAAATACTTGCGATCTAACTCAGCTAAAACTGCCGACTGTTGATAGCGATCTAAAACCGATCGAAGATTTTTTTTACTAACCGACTCACCAATTAGCCTCGAAAGAGTCTGCCATAACTTGGCACCAACATCCCGCAAATACTCCACAGAATAAGTCGATCGACTAGCTATTTGAGAATAAGAATCCCCCGTCAAACTGCTTTGCAGCACGACCATCTGTATATCATTCAGCCCCTCAACACGCTTAGCCAGGAGCAATTTTTCAACAGTCTTTAACAGAGACTCGCTATTCATAGCTAACTAGTCCAGCATCCAATTAATAGATACCGAAAAATACCAGATACTCATGATTAATTAAACACACTCAGCTAAAAAACAGGTTAGTGCAGTTAATATACAAAGTATTCTAGCTTTTGGCAATACAAATAACTGTTAAATTAATAATGACTAGATTAATGATTAACTATTCTGACTTTGCCAAGCTTTCACTAGGAAAATCAACTCTTTCGAGCTGCCAAAGAATTTGGTTGCCCTCTTTGCGCGCACGAGAAACAATCCAGTTGCGCCAAATCCAGTGATCGCCACGGCTAGTTACAGCACCAGCATTAATATCCATTAAATCTGCCAACTCTGAGCTAGTAATAAAATAGCCTTGTGCCGCAATTTTGTCGGCAATATGCAGCGTATCGATCATGTAATTGAGATGGGCAACTCGTTCTTCGCGGGGGAGATTTTCGCTGTCGCTATGGTGAGAGTGATTGTCTTCGGTAATTTTGGCAGAAGTAGAATGAGGCGAGATAGTAGAATTTGGCACGGTATGAGTATTAAGATCTGGGACAATAGAAAGTTGAGCAGGTGAAGAGGTCGTAGATTGCACCACAGATTGATCTGTAGATTTTAAAGCAGATTGTGCCGGTTGACGTAAAGAAACCGGCTTGCCCTGGGCAAACGAACTAGCAATGACATCACAACGTTCGTTGCCTACATTGCCAGCATGGCCTTTGACATGCTCCCATTTTAAAGGTTTCCCCTTAGCTTGCAAGCGAATAGTACCACTCAGTTCATCTAAGGTTTCCCACAGATCTTGATTGAGTACCGGTTTACCGGCGGCTGTTTTCCAGCCTCGGCTTTTCCAGCCCTTGATCCAGCTTGTGACACCTTTAATGACATATTCGCTGTCAGTATACAGAGTGCAAGGCGTGGTTTGACCCGATCGAACGAAAAACTTCATCGCTTCGATCGCCGCCTGCATTTCCATCCGATTATTGGTGGTGGCTGGTTCTCTACCACCAAGTTCAGCCACCGAACCATCGGTAAAATAGGCCACTGCACCCCAGCCACCAGTACCGGGATTGCCTTTGCAAGCACCATCACCGTAGAGACTCTGAATTTCAGCCATTAGCTTGACCGCTAATTTGTTCTTGCATTTGGGCAATGACCGTATCTACTACTACCTGTGGATCGGTGGTTTCAATGCCCAACTGTTGAGAAATATCTCGCAGCAAATCCGGGTCACTTTGCAGCATGGCCGCAAATTCTTCGATGCTAATTTCTTGCTGTTCCGCCGCTGGCACTACTGCTTGTTCGATCGTGGCCTCTTCTAGATCGATCGGCTGCAAGAATCCAGATGGGGGCGGTGGCGGCATGTTTTTTTTAGATGTGCCACCCAAGCGCAGATCGGCAGGAACTTCACCAAAAGTAGGGAAATCGTCTCCCGAATCTACCAAATTCGACAGGGGCTGACGAGACTTGTACATAGGCTCAGGTAAAACAAAGTCATCGTCTAAATCTGGGGTTTTTGCGGTGACTACCTCAAAATTTTCTGCAATGATTTCTGCTGGCTGTGGTGCGGGCAAATCTAGCGGTAATTCCAACGGCACTGGAGCAGCGGCAATGTCTGCCTGACCTTCTGGGTTAAAGCCACCACTAAATCCAAAACCAGTGAGGTCATCAGATACTGAGTCATGATCAAAAGACTCCTCCAATGAATCATTGGCCACAAATTCCTGATCAGATAACTCTTGGCCAGCTAGTTCCTGAGCCATCATTTCGGTCAGATAATCTTCATCACTGATGTTTCCGTAAATCTTGCCCAAAATTTGGTGGCCATAGTCACCCGCCATGCTGGTCACTTCGCCGCAGTCTAAGTCACCAAGCTGAATCATTCGGCGGGCCAATTCTTCATTAGGAGTAGGCGAATTCACCGATCGATCGCCGAAAGAATTCATCCAGGCAATCCACTGAGATTTGGGAGCGCGCTGCTTAATTTTGCGGAAAAACTCGATCGCCCGAGGCTGTTGCCATCCGTGAGAGACGCCTTCTAGCAACTGCATAAACAGATATTCATAATCTGGATCGGTAAGCGGCGGTAGATCGGCGCAGGCTGCCAGAGCTTTTTGAGGGGTGGTGCCCACCAGGGATTGCCACCATTTTGAGACTGGCCGCCAAATTCCTTTAAACATTTACCGATATCCTTGAGCTGTAGTAGTACACGGGTTTTTGATTTTAGCCAGAGATGGCCTTAATATAGTAAGCAAGAGTGACCAAGCTTGGAATATTTTGGGCTAAGATGCTGTGACATCCGGGAAGCATCCCCTACAATTTAACTATCCCAAAAGGGGATAACTAGCTACAGGTTCGACTTTAAATATTGATCCCCAGATGAGTTACCTTCCTTTCCATCATAAGTATAGACCGCAGACCTTCGCCGATTTAGTCGGTCAAGAGGCGATCGCAGCAACTCTCACCAACGCCTTACGCTTGGGGAAAGTGGCACCAGCTTACCTGTTCACGGGGCCTCGCGGTACTGGTAAAACTTCCAGCGCCCGGATTTTTGCCAAGTCGCTCAATTGTACCGCGAGTGCGACACCCACGGCGGAACCCTGCGGTCAGTGCCCAGTCTGTCGATCTATCACCGCTGGCAACGCCATGGATGTCATCGAAATTGATGCCGCCAGTAATACCGGCGTAGACAATATTCGGGAGCTGATTGAACGAGCGCAGTATGCGCCAGTGCAGTGCCGGTACAAAGTTTACACCATTGATGAATGCCACATGCTCAGCACGGCAGCTTTTAATTCGCTGCTAAAAACCCTAGAAGAACCACCTAATAGGGTGGTATTTATACTAGCTACCACCGATCCACAGCGGGTATTGCCCACGATTATTTCTCGTTGCCAAAAATTTGATTACCGCCGAATCCCATTAGAGGCCATGATTGGGCATTTAGATTACATCGCCCAAAATGAGCAGATGTCGATCGATCCTGCTGCCCTGCGCCTAGTTGCCCAGATCTCTCAGGGAGGTCTACGGGATGCCGAGAGTTTATTAGATCAGCTTAGCCTAGTGGGCGAACAAGTCACCATTGATCGGGTGTGGGACTTGGTGGGTTCGGTGCCAGAAGGTGATTTGTTGGAAATTTGTACTGCTTTGTATCAGGGAGACTTGATAGCGGTGATCGATCGCTGTCGGCAGTTGCTCGAAAGAGGCAAAGAGCCTTTGACCGTGCTGCAAAATTTGACCGGCTTTTATCGAGATTTATCGATCGCCAAAACCGCCCCTCAGCGCCCAGATTTAACCAGCCTCACCAGCGAAACCTGGCAACAAGCCGTGGCTCTAGCTGCACAGTTAGACTTAGCCAGTATTCTGAATGGTCAACAGCGGCTGAAAGAAGGAGAAGCCCAACTCAAAGGCAGCAATCAGCCACATTTGTGGCTGGAAATTGCGTTGCTCTCGCTGTTGCCCATGGCTCAATCTCAGCCCTCAATACCCAATCCTGCTCCAGCGAAGATAGCCAACGATCCTCCTCAATCCAGCAAAGCAACTACGACAACTAGTAACCATCAATTAATCCAATCGTCTCAGCCGATCCAGGCTCCTCCAGCAGCTAGTAATCATCAATTAACCTCAGAACCTCCGGTCACTCCGGCAGCCAACCATCAATCGAATCCAGAACCTCAGCCTACTCAGGTTCCGCCAGCAGCCAGTAATCATCAGTCAAATCCAGAGCCTCAGATGATGCCGGATATGGAAGAAGATCCCCTATTTGACGATTTGCCTGAACCGGAGCCAGAACCTGAAATTCCAGCCGCCCCGATAGCTGAAGCCTATGATTTGCCTAGTATTTGGCAGCAGGTCTTGCAGCAGCTTCTACC
>JANOXZ010000103.1:0-17684 GCA_031418695.1 Synechococcales cyanobacterium VAR_35_metabat_10 | reverse complement strand
GTAACCCGCTGCCGATCGAGGTACTCTTTAATCTCAGCCACAGTCAGCTCACAGTTATGTAACAAAGAAGCCAACAGCGCCGCCTCCGCACCCCCAGCCGTCACCGCATCATAGATATGCTCACAATTCCCCGCACCACCCGAAGCAATCACCGGAATCTCCACCGAATCAGCGATCGCCCTAGTTAAAGCCAAATCGTAGCCCGCCTTAGTACCATCCGCATCCATACTGGTAATCAACAATTCCCCCGCCCCTCGGCGCACCACATCGATCGCCCAAGTCACCGCATCCAAACCAGTATTTTCCCGGCCACCCTTCACATACACATCCCAACCCACCGAACCGTCTGGGTTCTGCCGCCGCTTGCAATCGATCGCCACCACGATACATTGATTGCCAAATCTGTCACTGGCTCGATCGATCAACTCTGGATCCCGCACCGCCGCCGAATTCAAGCTCACCTTGTCTGCGCCCGCCCGCAACAAAGTCTTAATATCATCCACCGACTGAATCCCACCACCCACTGTCAGCGGAATAAAAACTTCCTCCGCCGTGCGATACACCACATCCACGATCGTCTGGCGCTGCTCATAGCTAGCCGTGATATCTAAAAACACCAACTCATCGGCACCAGCAGCATTATAGGTCTTCGCCAGTTCCACCGGGTCGCCAGCATCCCGCAGACCAACAAAGTTGACACCCTTGACCACACGGCCAGCTTTTACATCTAAACAAGGCAAAATTCTTTTAGCTAACATATTTTTCAATCAGGTAATTCTGTTAAATATTTATTTAGATTGACGTAGTTTCATCATCATCTTCTTCACCAATAGTTTTTTGTAATCCATGCCGAATATAAAAATGTGAAGAATACGAACAGTCGAAACAACAGCACCATCTACTATGGTGAAAAGAACCCGGTATAGATTACGTCCTCTCCCGTAAAGTAATTGACGAATCTCTAAACTAAAGTTCTCATTTTCTCTTGCCAGAGAACAGCGATTTGGCATTTGGGATAAAGACTCGATCGCTTCTAACAATCCTAAGTACCATTGACTGGCCTGTTTAGGAGATGTCAAAGTGGCTAATCGGAGGGAAGCATTATCAGCCTCAGCTTCGGCAATACTTGAAATCTCGATACGGTATTTCATGAATTTGCAGAATGATGATGCTTGTGACGCTGTTCTTCAGCAAATTCTTGGAAAGATCTAAATTTCCCAACCTCAAAGTCATCCAACCCTTGCTGAATACCTTGGATAGCCTCGATCGAATCTTGGCTTTCCCACTCCAACACACTAGTTAGCAATTCAGATGTGATTAAACTAACATCTTGACCACGTTTTGCCGCTCTGTCACGCAGCATTATTTCTAATTCTGGACTAAGTGTAACAATGATAGACATTGAATATTCTCCTTTAGAACATAACCAGCGTAGTTCATTATATAATATTGTCTCAAAAACTTATGAATTAACAAAAATCAGCCAGCAGCAATAAATAAACTAGCTGAAACCTGAAAGTATTCACCAAGAGCTTTTGCTTGAACTCGATCGATCAAGGATTTACCACTAACAAGTCCAGAGACAACTTCAGCAGAACCGATCGCCCCAACCAAATCACTTTCTTTAGTATGACCATACTCCATTAAATGTAAAAGAGCCGCATGAGGACTGACATCACCCATAGGATAATGCTTACTTTCATAATCCTCAATCAAGGTCACAATCAACGCCAAAAACTTCGACTCCTCATTACTCAAATTATGATTAGCTACCAAAGGTTCGGCGATCGATAAGGCGCGATCATATTCCGCCTCAGAATTAATAACTTGAGGGACAAAATTTGCTAACAAATTTATGTATAGAGCTTTATCAAAAGTAATCGTCATTTTTCCAAGAGTCCTTATCGTAATCAGAATGAGTCAAGAAGTACTTGTAATAGATAGTTTGATTTACGTAGTTAATATCTACAATCAGACGATATTTATTACCTTTAATATTGAAAACAGTGAAATTGCCAACGGCTTCAGCATCTCGATAGACTTGTTTAACCTCCTCAAGATTTTGCCAAGACGTACTTTTGACAACTTTGTACCACTCTTCAATGACTGTCAGCGTATCTGGGTATCTAGACGCATCTGAGCGCAAATTTCTAATGGCAATCAAATGCATACAAAAAAGAAACCAGTAACAGTCAATTCTGATGGGAGCACACAAATTATAGCTGATCACATTCCAGCAGAATTGACACAGCATCAAATATCAACTAGGCAGAATCATCCAAACAGAACAGATTAGTTACGCTATAAAAGTAGAAATCCTAATTGAACACCACTTCCTCTTTGATTTCGATGTTCAGCGCTTTTTGGACAGCGATAATTTTGGTTAAGCTAGCTCCAGCGTACATAGTTGCCTCATAGCGCTGAATTTGCTGCGCCTTGAGACCCAAAATTTCGCCTAACTGCTCTTGAGTCAAGCCGCGCACAATGCGGGCTTTGATCAGAGCTTCGGGCAACTGGGTCAAAGAATCAAATTTTAGTTTGGTAATTTTGCCAGCTTTGAGCTTTTGATACTCTTGCAGTTCTTGTTGCAAAGATTCAATTTGGCTATTCATGGCATCTAAATGAGCCTGATAGCGCATTTGCTGGTTCAGGTCAGTGGCTGATGCTGCATTAGCAGCTATATCAGCTACGACGACCTCGAATTTTCGTAGCTGGGATTGGGTAATACCATGTTGTCTTTCATTAAAAATCATATATATCAAAGGGTACGACCCTTTCAACTAGTTATTAGGAGGTCAATAGCAATAATGCCTTTAGGATTCCCATCTCGGTCTCGCTGAAAAAATTCCAAAAAAGTTTTACCATCCGTACTGGCAATGGAACCAGCCGGAAACAACTCTCCGCCATATTTGGCTTTCTGAGCAGCACGATGGTTTTTAAAATCCAGCAACACTGAGTCTAATTTTTTTAGTTTCACAAAATCTACGTTGTCATCTTCCCAACAAACATCAAAGTCACCAGGAAATTCTTTGTTAGTCGAAAAACTACCGCCAATATAGACATTGGAACATCCCACTTTCCGCAATGGTTCACAGGCTCTTTTTAGTCCAGCCAATAGTTCTCGACGGCGATCATTAAAAGCCAGAAGTTCTTCAACTTGCTGCCAAGTGGCCGAATGGATTCCAGATGGCAGGGTGCCATTTGTTGAAAATTGGATCATGAATGCTTACCAAATAAATATCAAGAGCGAGTGTCACACAAGCCATTTGTTTATCTCCAGTTAGCACAATAGGGAAGACAACAATTATGTTGCACATAAATCATATTCATACAATATTTTTGTTTTGTCAATATATTCATCTTTGAAATTTATGATTTCCATACAATCCGAAAAATAACTCCAATGAGACTGATCGATAAAGTAAAATAAATAAATCCCAAAACAACCACCGGAAAAATGTCCACAGCAGTTAAGCAGATAGAAGCAGAGATCCTTAAACTCTCACCACAAGAGTTAACCCAGCTTACAGAATGGGTTTTAGACTTAGATGAGCAACAGTGGGACAAAAAAATAGAAAGTGATGCTGCTGCTGGCAAACTAGATTTTCTCGCAAAAGAAGCATTACTGGAACTCGAAAGTGGTGAGAGCCGGATGATCTGATGCACAATACCACTAAACGATTCTGGAAATGTTACGATGCCTTACCAGAAGAAGTTCAACGAGTAGCTGACCAAAATTATGAGCTACTGAAAACAGACCCATCCCATCCATCACTACACTTCAAAAAGGTTGGAGATTACTGGTCAGTGAGAGCAGGAAAAGGATACAGAGCTTTAGGAGTGGAAACTTCCAAAGGAATCTCTTGGGTGTGGATAGGCTCTCATGCAGAGTATGACAAACTTCTGCGCTGAAGATTTTAATTTAGTGATGAGAAAAAATATCGCTGTACTGCAAAATATCCAGCGAAACCATGGTAGGTAAAGCCGCAAAGCACTGTTGCGCCAACTCCCAACGGTCTTCGCGCTGGAGCATCACAATCAACTTGTCCTTCACACTGATTAAGTAGCGCACATCGTTAGCTGCATAGCTTAGCTGCGCCTCCGACAAATTCGCCGCATTGCCCCAATCGGAAGACTGGGAAGATTTATCTAGTTCCACACCTTCGAGCTGGAAAACCAAATCTTTCAGGCCATGTTTGGGAGAATAGGTACGAACGAGCTTGCTGGCAATTTTGGTGCAAAAAATTGGATTGGTTTCAATACCCAACCGGTGGCGAAGTTGTGCCACATCAAAACGAGCAAAGTGAAATACTTTAGTAATTTGGGGCGCGGTCATTAGCTTAGCTAACAGAGGAGCCTCGGTCTGGTTTTTGGCAATCCGGATAATAGTAACGAGTCCGGGGGCGCAAAGTTGTACCAGGCAAAGACGATCGCGTTGATAATTTAAGCCCATCGTTTCGGTGTCTACGGCTACCGACGATGCTTGCAGGTATCGATCGAGGAGTGCAGCGTCTAAATCTCGATCGCAAATTTGAAAATCTTCGGTCATCACGGGCTATCCAAAGGGGTATCTACAACAAGATATCATCCCAGATCCCAGAGAAAAACATTTATGACCTATCAGATAGAGGCAGAGAGTTTAGCCGAACCAGTGAAAATTTGAGTGGGAATGCTTGGGAGATTTTTCTGCATGTTGGATAATGATGTATCCCACATAGCTCAAACCCATCAAAATCAAACAGGAGTAGAGGTAAGCGCTGAAGACAACGCGGACGGTGGTAGCAACAGACAGTTCTTGAAACAGCATACAGGTTAACCTAGGGCCGTTGATTGAATAGAATGAAGTTCGATTACTCGATCTTGTTCCTTATTACAGGAGTTCGACTGTGATTTCCGACAGCGAAGGTTAAAAAATTATGAAACTTTTTGCCTCACCGCTAAATTGTACTCTTGATTACCAAAAAATACTTTACATTTTGTAATAATCGATACCGTTTATTATTATTTTCTCAAATTAAAAGATTGACATTATTTGTTAATAAATAGACAAACAGTTCACTGTACTAATAATGCAAATTACTACAACCATTAACCTTCAAAAACTTCAAGCGATCGGCATCGCCAAGCTGCGCAGTAGCCTCCGACTGGGGCAACAAGCCCTCTGTGACTGGGAAGCTGGTTCCTTAGCGGTTTCGGCAGTTCCGGGGGCTGGAAAATCTCATAGTATGGCAGTAGCGGCGGCTATTACCATTGCCAGCCAAAAACTGCATCAAAAACGTAAGTTAATTATTGTGACTCTCACTAGATCAGCAGCGGCCAATATTAAAAAGAAAATCGACGATCGATTACGAGATCTGGGTCTACCACCCATCGGCTACAGCGTCAGCACCATCCACAGCTTGGCCTGGAACATTGCCAACAGCTATCCCGAACTATCTTTGGTGGATACCAACGATCGCACCGTCATTACTCCCCAACCCAGTCATAAGCTGGTGAGGACAGTGGTGGATCGCTGGTTGCCAAAGAATGCCGACCGATATAAAACTCTCTTGGCTGGCATGGGCTTCGATGGGGAAGAAACCGAAAGAATGCGGCGACAGTCGGCGATCAAAAGTGATTTGTTACCCAACCTGGCTTTAGTGGCAGTTAGTGAAGCCAAAAGCTCCGGGATCTCGACAGCAGAGCTATGGAAAATTGCCGCTCAGAGTACTGATGAGTATGACATTTTAAACATCTGCGCTGGTCTGTACGAAGAATATCAAAGCCTGCTGACCGAAATGCGCTATCTAGACCATGACGAAATGATTTTGGGAGCCTTGCGCGTTCTACAGAATCCGGCAGCTTGTAAGCGCTGGCAAAGCCAGGTGTATGGAGTATTTGAAGACGAAGCCCAGGATTCTAGTCCACTACAATTTCAGCTATTACAACTATTAGCCGGTGGTACAGATAACCCAAATCTTATTCGAGTCGGCGATCCCAATCAATCGATCAACTCTAGCTACACCTCGGCTGACCCCACCGATTTTCGGGATTTTTGCGATCGATGTGCCACTAACCACAAGCTAGCCAGCATGACCCAGGCAGGCCGCAGCGCCCCCGAAATCATCGCAGCAGCCAATCATATACTGCACTGGAGCAATCACACATTCCACCCTGATGCGACGAGGGAAGAACTAGGCAAAGTGTTTTGGGCGCAAGATATTCAGGAAGTAGAATTTGATGATCCCCAGCCCAACCCGATCGCCATTGATCAAGGTATTGAAATTCATCGTCCTCAAACTATTTTTCAATCGATCGAGCAAATCAGTGAAAGAATCATTGGCTTGCATGAGCAAGATCCTGATCTGAGTATGGCGATTTTAGTGCGGGATAATCGTCAAGCCAAATTTGTGCGCGAAAAACTGGGTGAATTATTGAAAGGTCGATCGGAAATTAAAATTAGTACGGCTAGCAGCGGCGATCGAGCTTCCCAGATTCCGCAAGATATGTTGCAGTTACTGCAATTCATTGCTCGTCCCCATTCTCCAGATAATCTCAAAAAAGCTTTGGATGTGTTGTTGGAACGCAAATTGATTGCCGCTCAAGATACTAATTTTTTAGCGATTTTACCCGAGCGCTTTTTATACCCCCACCAAAATGATCCACCGATTCCCAAAAATGCGGAGGTAGCCCAGACCTATTGCCGAGAATTAATTGGTGCCCGGACTAACTTGCCCCATTTTCAGCTAATTAGTTATTTGGCAGATAAGTTGGAATATCAGGCGATGGAATTAGCGACAGCAGATAAGTTATCGGAATTAGTGGCGAAGCAGACTTTTGGAAATAACTCGATCGCCGGAGGCGCAAGCGGAGCTATCGAATCCACTATCGCGGCTCTACAAGAAACTGTGCTGTCTGAGAGATTCGCTAATATCGACGAAGAATCCGAAGATGCCTACACTGCAACTGGTCAAGTAACTATTTTAACTATGCACAAATCTAAGGGGTTAGATTGGGATGTAGTGTTTTTGCCATTTTTAAGTGAAGATATTATTCCTGGTACATCTTGGATTCCAACCAGCCAAAAGTTTTTAGGAGATTTTAATATCGGCGAAGTCGCCCGCACCAAAATCCGTGCCCATGCTCATCACAAAGAGATGCCGTCGGCAGTGGAAGCTTACAACCAAGCTAAATTCCTGAAAAGCGCTGAATCGTTACGACTACTTTATGTAGCTATGACCAGAGCCAAGAGACTATTATGGATGGCAGCAGAGCGAGAAGCGCCGTTTAGTTGGAGCAGCTTTGACCACACAAATACGAGATCGAAGCTTAGCCCCAAAGCACCATCACCGGCAATTTTGGAGCTAGAAAAGTTTCTGCGTTAGCCAAATCATTTTTTAAAGTGCTGATTTTTGATTTTGGCGGCAATTTCAGCAATTTCCGAAGCTTGCTGTTGACGGTTTTGTGATAGACTATCCCGGTAGGCAATTACATCTTCAAAACAGATCCGCCGGTGACTACCAACGTACTGATAGGGAATTAATTTTTCATCTAGTAGTTTGTAGATGTAAGGACGAGAACAACCCAAAATTTCGGCGGCCTCATTACAGCTCAGATATTTCACTTGCGGAATGACCGACACGGCTTGGCCGCGACTCAGGATATTTACCAAGTAGTGCAAGGCATTTTGCACTGAAGTCGGCAGAACCAGTACTTCGCCTTGAGCATTGATGAGCTGCACCGGCCCAGTAGCCAAGGCTATTTTTAATGTTTGCAGTGCTGGATCATTTTTTTCGGGTGTAAAAACCGCTGCTAGCAGCCTTTTCATAGGTTTCCTTTAGAAATTGAGTTAGTGAATTTTTTTGATAGAGCAGTAGTAACTGCAATAAGTGTAAGACTTTTCTAGCACTTGGACACTATTATTTTCGATTAAGTGTAATAAGTGAATCAAAAGTTCAGCATTCTATAAAACTATTTTAATTAGTTTAAAAGTGTCATAAGTGTAAAATATTTTCGTCGGTTAGATACTATACATAGCTTTCAAGTGTACTAAGTGAATAATAAGTTCAGTACTTGATAAAAACTATTCAAGTTAGTTAAAAAATGTCCCAAGTGTAAAAGAATAGTTCGTATCGTATAGCAGCAAATACTTTCAAGGAAAATAGACCGATAGTCAGATTAGATTGGCTTAAACTATTTTGATTAGTTTAAAAGTGTCACAAATGTAAAAAATCTCGATGGATGGACACTTATTTAGTTTTCAAGTGTATTAAGTGAATAATGAGTTCAGCAT
Source organism: Synechococcales cyanobacterium VAR_35_metabat_10 (assembly GCA_031418695.1). Taxonomy (GTDB): domain Bacteria; phylum Cyanobacteriota; class Cyanobacteriia; order Cyanobacteriales; family Chamaesiphonaceae; genus JAAFHZ01. Next base: position 9,412 of record JANOXZ010000103.1, on the reverse strand, counting down.
CTGGATTAAACTATTTGAATTAGTAAAATAGAAAGTGTCATAAGTGCAGTAAGATTCCAGCACTTGGACAGATCAGAAAGTGCTGACATTGACAGAGAACGGCTGAAGGCTATATTTGGCAACAAAATCAATAAGGCGCAGTCAGATATTCAAATTGAGGCGATCGAACTATCAACCATCACAAAATAATCTCTTGGTGGGCATTGCCCACCCTACAAAAAGATTCATCGATCAAAGGCGAAGTCAGAAAATCATAGATCGCTGTTGGTCAGCAATAAGCAAAAAGGGCAACGCTGGGTTCGGCGCCGCTCACCCAACGTTGAATTGATTTCTTTGAGTGCAAGGGATTCATTGATCTTCATTGATAGGGCGGTGGGTGAGCAGCGGTGCCCTGAGTTTGTCGAAGGTGGTCAAACCCCCGCCACTGAATATTATCAAAAACTCACTGATTTCCTTAAAGACAGACGAAAACATAGAGGGCGGGTTTTTATATTTGGTTGATGATTTATTTTTTGTTGATGGATAAACCCGCCCCGACGTTATGGATTACTGATTTTGTGGCTGCCCCGCCGCCCGATCAATCGATTTCCAACAATATCAACGAACCTTACTTGATTCTCTGTGATGTCAACTCACTAAAACCCAGATTTTTGAAAAAACAAAAAAACAGAATTTGCGAATTTTAGATATATATCAAAAAAACAACTTTTCAAAATTTCAGTAGATTTCAGACTACTTACTAATATTTAATTTGATCACTAATATCGAAATATTAGTGATATCCACTGACATAATAGATAAACCAATACTTTTAAAATATCAATAACAGCTTTTTTGATATTTTAAAGTATTAAAACTATTTAACTAGTTTAAATACTAACAGAGCAGATATGGAACTTAGACATCTAAAATACTTTATTGTTCTGGCAGAAGAATTACACTTCAGGCGGGCTGCGGAGCGGATAGGAATCGCTCAACCGCCTTTGAGTAAACAGATTAGGGACTTGGAGCTAGAACTAGAAGTGAAGCTTTTTGAGCGGAATCAACAGCGAGTATTACTGACCAAAGCTGGAAAAGTGTTCTTGAAAGAGGTGCGGCTGGTGATGGCTCAGGTGGATATCGCAGTGACCAGAGTTCAACAAGCTCATCAGGGTGGGGCGGCCAAAATATTGATCGGTTTCAGTGCCCCCGCGCAGCAAGTGCTAGAAAAAGTCTTAGTAGCACTGAAAAATCTTACACCAGAATTGCAGATTTCACTGCAAGAATTCAATGGTTTGGAACAATTAGCAGCACTTAGGAGCAATCGAATAGATTTGGCGCTGGGATATCTACCCGATTCGACGTTGTTGCAGCGGGATGGATTAGAGATTAAAGCCATCCAGTCGGAGAAATTCTACTTGGCTGTATCAGAGCAAAATCCAATTCAGCCCCCCACCCGGAAATTCGATCAATTAGGTTCATCAGCAAAAGATTCACAACAGCAAGTTCAGGATTTGGGAAAATCAACAATAGATCCTAAACTTGTGTTATCAATCAACACTTTAAACACATCAACACTTATTTTGGCTAAAGAGCAATGGGGAGACTTTGCAGAAATAAAGTTATTGGAGGTTTTGAATCAAATGAATGTCAAGCCTGCACGAATTCAAGAGGTTTCTAAGATGGAGACTGCTTTATCTTTGGTAGCTCAGAATCTTGGTGTAACTATAGTAAACTCTGCTTTTTATAGTTTTCAGAAGATGGGAGTATGTTACATGGGTCTAGGGGAAAGTCTTGTTAGGAAGGATATTGGGATGATATGGAGAAAAGATAGTGGTTTGGGGAGTTTGGAGGAAATAATTAGTTCGATTAAATCAGAGATATTGGAGAAAGCTTGAAGTTTTTAATTTTTAAAAATTTTGTTTTGAACTATTAGATCTTTATTTTAAATTTAAGAAGATCACTGATAACTGTAAAAATTTCAAATCTGAAAAAAATTGATATATATACAAAAATTCTAAATTCTAAAATTTCTAATTTGATCAATATTGATCTAAGTACCGATCAATATTGATCGGTACTTTTTTTGATTCCATAAATTTAGATCCGATCAGAAAAATAAAGCAATCAAGATTCTCCTGTCGCCAAAGAGATATTTACTCTCCCAACTTCTCAGCTTTCCCTCTGGCTCAAATACAAGAGTTACTACGTCCTATAATTGGAACTTCTACTTTCCCTAGAGCATACTCATGAAATTTTCTACTCTTTCGATCGCCTTAGCTTCCATTGCCGGAGCTAGTTTAACGACTGCTACCTCTGCCCAAGCCCAATTACTCCCTGAACCATGGGTATCTATCGGAACAAAAGATTCTGCTGTTACCTATAGTGCCGGAGTCAAACTCTTTGATCTAGGTGCAGAGTTTGGTACTGGTCCTCAAGGCGCTACTGGTGTTGATGTGCTCAAGTTCATTAGTCTTCCTTTTGTCTCGCCCTATGTCGGCCTTGGTTACTACTCAGGTAAAGAATCGATCGCTTACTCTGGCGGTGTGAAATTTTCTCCTCCAGGAAACATCTTTTATGGGGCGGGCTATCATTCTATACGTGGCGTTAATGGCCAAGTTGGTGTTCGTTTCTAATCGTGAATTAATCTATGCTTTTATCTTCTGACCAGCGATCCAAAATGGATCTGACCGATGACACTGTGTTCTACAGCGAACCCCGGTTTGTAACCCATGTAGATGCGGCTTTTATTCAACGTTTGACTGCTCTCTATGGCCAGGTGTTGCAACCCGATACCAAAATCTTAGATTTGATGAGTAGTTGGGTTTCCCATTTACCAAAAGATGTGAAGTTCTCGGAAGTGGTGGGGCATGGCTTAAATGAAGCTGAGCTGGCTCGGAATCCTCGGCTCGATCGATACTTTGTCCAGAACCTCAACAAAGACCTGAAGCTGCCCTGTGAAGACGGTGAGTTTGCGGCGGTACTGAATACAGTGTCGGTGCAGTACTTGCAGTTCCCAGATGCCATCTTTGCGGAGATCTTGCGGGTACTGCAACCGGGTGGCGTGGCGATCATCAGTTTCTCGAATCGGATGTTTCCCCATAAGGCGATTAATGCTTGGCGGGATGGCAGTGATGAACAGCATCTGGAGTTGGTATCGAGTTACTTTCGATCGACTCCTGGTTTTGGGGAGCCGAAGGTGGTGGCGCATCGAGGCGGCGGCATGTTGCCTTGGTTGAGTCTCACTGATCCTTTTTATGCGGTGATGGCTAAGAAAGCTTAACCGTTGATGTATATGAAAAAGCCCCGTCTTGGACGGGGCTTTTTGTCTAAACTGTGATTTGTCGGATTGTTTGATGGACTATGATTTGCCTTCAGCAATAATAGTCCTCCGGCGAAAGTGTTTGGTCGATCCTTTCGCAGCAAACATCTTGGACATTATTAACTAATAATAAAAGATTGGCTGAATGGATTGATATATATAGGTTCTGTAAATCAGGCTGAGACTTTCACCGGAGGTCTAATCACTATTTATATAGAGCACACAAGAAAAAGCAAAGAAATCAATATGGGGTATTCCCTGAGCGGCGTCGAAGTGAGTTGTAAGTCCTATGGGCGACCTTGCGGTACGTTGCCTTCGCAAAAATGGGACATTTATGGAAATCAATGAATTCATAGAGTTGGTGTATCGCCTAACGGCGACGCTATCGACTCCGCGACCTGCCAGACAACCCGTTTAGCGAATTTTTCGATAGCTTCAGCAAACTGTATTAAGTCTAAATTTTTTATGAATAACTAGTAACTTAATTGTTGGTATTTTATCAAGCCCTATTCTTTGTATTTGATTAAAATACTCGTAAATTAGTTTTTATTGATGCCGCATTCTTCGTAAGCCACCGAGAGTAATCGACGACGCAAATGTGGGGTGAATTACCTTTTCACAAATGTAGTTGAGTTTCATTGGGTTCTTTTTTTCTGAAGCCAACCAAAAATATCTGTGATGGTGATCTGAATTGATTTGGCGAACTCTGGCACCGGCAAAATAGCACTAGGTTCATCGATCGCATCAAAAGTCTGACCAGCACCAATAACTATAACCGATCGATCTTCCGGGTCAATTAACCATCCCATCTGCGTACCATGATCTACACAGTGTTTAATATTTCTCAAAACCTTTGTAGTACTCTGCCCTGGCGAAAGAATCTCAATTGTCCAATCTGGCGCAATTTCAAACACATTTGCCACATCACCCCGCTCATTCTCAGGAATTCGGTGACTCTCAAACACCGCTACATCCGGGACAATAGAGCGACCAGCGAAATTACAGCGCAGCTCAGGAAAAGCTTGAGCAACTCCCACATCACTCAGAACAGGATCGATCGCAAATAATAACTGCCGCTGAATAATACTATGCTGACCTTGAGGCATTGGTTTCTGAATAATTTGACCATCAATGTATTCACTCGCTGGCTTCGTTTCTGGCATTGCCAAAAACGAAGCTAAGGTCATTGATCTAATTGGGGTCTGAACCATTGATGACACTCTCCAAAAAGTTCTGATCCTATTATGTTATAAAAACCGAATCTAACGCAATCGATTTTTCAGAGTTTTCTTAGAAACAAGGTTAGCCAATGGAATTTGTTATACTCTGACAAACATTTTCTGAATTTGCAGGCATTCTGATGACCGAAATACAATCACCTTTATGCACTACAACTGGCGAGCTGTTTCAACTCGGAAGAGTTTATTATCAGGTTTCTAATCAAGCAACTGTCCTTGGTGTCTTTAAGAAACTTCGCTGTATGGAATTTGATGGCACACGCAATCGTTGGGTCTGGCTATTTGAAGACGAGGCTAAAAAAATACGATTGGGAAAGCCTCACAGCCAGCTACCCAAGGAAATTCGGCCTGTTGTCATTGGTGCTTTTACCTTTCGCGGTGAACATCAAATGCTCTTAGATGTGCGGTCTTTTGAGCGGGTTACTCAGGCGATCGAGTTTTTTGATAAACGGATTAATCGACGTGCGGCCAAGGTCACTAACCTGCGCATCTTGAATAAGTTGTTTGAGGCAACGGAAGAAAAAGCTCAGCAACTGATCCAGCAGTCTCCAGATAGCTTCTTTGATTGTGATAATATTTCCCGCCCCGCAGATGAATTTATGGCAGGCATTGAGCAGTTTAAAAAAGAAGCAAATATTGATATTCGCAGGCAAAAAAACCTGGCCTGGATAGAGCAGCAGGCTCAAGCACCTCGGGCCGAGGTCGAAGAAATGCCGACGCATTTCTATGAAGATGGTATTGAACAACTTAAGCATTCCTTGCAGTTAAGGCAGCTAGAGCTGCTAGAGCACTGGAAGGGCAATAGTGATGCTAATATGCTCAATATCATTCAAAAACTACTCAAGTAGTCTTTGAAATTCCGGTTTAGCAGCTACCGATCGACCTTGCTACAACAACAACAATTTGCTTTGTCAGCCCTCTCCAACTGGTTTGTTGAACTGCATTGTTACCTTGCACTAGATTGGTAGTAATCACTTGCTGCGAAAATTGGTAAACTAATGGGATCAGCACTTAGAGGAAAAAGGCTCATGCTCGAAAACAGTCTGATAGTCAGTATGTCTCTTGATACCATGGGTGGTACACCGGTTTTGCTGGTACTAGAGTTCCGATCCAGACGCTTCTGGACTATCTCAAGGCAGGAGAGTCGATCGATGATTTCTTGGATGGGTTTCCTACTGTGAGTAAAGAGCAGGTCATCGCTTTGCTGGAGGAAGCAGGCAAACAACTCGTAAGTACAGCAGCATAAGATGAGAATGCTGTTGGATGAATGCATTGATTCGGCAAAGCCGACGCTACGCGAACGCGGGTTTGCAAGAGAATTCGTTGACTATGAGATCAAGACGGTGCCACAAATGGGATGGGCAGGTATCAAAGATGGTCAACTTCTTGTCCTTGCGGCAGCAGAGGTTGACATTTTTATTACGGTTGATCGCAACTTGTCATTTCAACAAAATGTATTACAGTTTGATATTGCGGTGATTGTTCTGGAGGCTCCATTGAATCGTTTAGCCGATCTACAACCGTTAGCACCGAAGATTTTAGCGATTTTGGGGGAAGCTGCTAAAGGACAATCTATATTAGTTATTGCCTAATCCACATTCTAGGTCAAGTCTATTTGTGGTATTCTCTACCCTGCTAACTGATTTGTCTAGTCCAAATATTACCTCATAACTCTGCTAAGAACAGTGCATCCTGGATCTTTTGTCCACGAATTGCCAGGTAAGAAGTAAATAAAGAGGCTGTTAATTTTGCCATCGGAACCACAGATTGAAAGTGGAATAAGGGTCGTACTGACATTTTCTTGTCCTTTCTGCGACTTAATTATTTAATTTTAGCTCGAGAAAGTAATCTCTGGCTTCAGATCGATCGAGCTGACTTTGAATCACCGATCGCTCTTCTCAACTTTAGTTCGTTGGCGTAGCCTCTCCCTTGGAGAATTGATGACTTGAGCAACTGGTTAAATGCAAACGGATAGAGGCGATCTTTTTTGTAGTTTCTGCGAGAATTTAAGGGGTCAGATGCAATTTAATTAGGCGGCAACTATCGGCGATTTTTCCAATATCCAGGTTCCTGACTGCAATGCATAACCGCCAGAATCAGAATATAGTCTTGTTCGATCGTATAGAGAACTCCATAGGGAAACTTTCGAGCCATGCATCGCCTAACGTCATCATCAACTGGAGCATAACGATCAGGAGATTCTTTGATTCGATAAACTGTATCCTCGATAGTATTGATGAATGCTTGCGCAACCTCAATCTTTTGCTCTGTATAGTACCTGACTGCTTCAGAGTACTCTGTGAGAGCTTCTGGATGAAACACGTATCTCATTGCTCAATTAGTCGTCTAACTTGCGCCAATGCTTCTTCCCCTGGAATTGTTTTCACTGAACCATCTCGCACCCCATCTCTTCGACTTTTTGCTTCAGTCATCCAAACTGTCTGAATTGCTGAATCTGTATCAAACTCTAGGCTTTCTACCAATTTGTCGGCAAGCATTGCCCGTGACCCGCTAGGCAAGGACAATATTTCTTCGGTCAGTTGCTCAATCGATCGCATAACTTCTCTCAACTTAGCTAAACCTTTCGTTTTCATCATAACAGAGACTTTAGAGAGGACGGCGATCGATTGTCTGTCTTCAGTTAGAGCAAAAAGTGGGACAACTGCCTACTGATCTTAGCAATCTCATTTCTGCCTTGCTCCTGAAAGACTGTCGGCTTTGGCGTTTACGTAGTGTCTCTGGAAGAGAATCGCTCTCCTCAACTTCAGTTCGTTGGCGTAGCCTCTCCCATGGAGCATCGATGACTTGAGCAACTGGTTAAATGCAAACGGATAGAGGCGATCGGCTTTTTCCGAGAATTCAAGGGGTTTGCAGAATGCTACAGGTTAACCTGATTAAAAGTATTAACCAATTCTTCTCATAGATCTCTGAATGGCTTCAAATTAAAGCATTTGTAACGGCTTTGTTAAGCTGATTGACGCATATCAGCAACGTTCTTCTGCGCTGCTGCATAGATACGCAACGCAGCAGCCATGTGTTGTTCAGCATCTTCTCCTTTCGACTGAAACCACGACAATGTTTCAGAATCAACACGAATAGCAACAGTTGCCAAAGAGGAAGAGGGCATTCGCAATTTCGCGGTTGAGAAAAACTTATCCGTAAGAGGTGGGATATCAGATGTGTCAATTTCATCATCTGACATTGCATCAATTCTAGCCCAATCCGTTTTTGAGGTATTGCTCATAATTTCTCCTTTCGTGTGAGAGAGCTTTTCTAAGTGAAATAATACGAACCGTTTGGCTATCAGGCTCGGTGTAAATTACTACTACCACACGCCCATCCAGCAGTCCAGTTCCAATCCATCGATCTTCACCATAGTCGTCACGCTGATCAAGTTCGACTGCCATTGGCAGGTCAAAGATGCGATGAGCGTCAGAAAAATCAAAGCCGTGCTTATCAACATTAACTTCATTTTTTCTTTGATCCCACTCAAATTTCATGCGCCAAAGTCATCACCCAACGAACTAATCGTAGCAGACTGCCACAAGATGTGGTCAAGTCTTAGCCAAAGATTACTTTGGCTTCAGATCAATCTGACTTTGCATCACCGATCGCTCTCCTTAATTTCAGTTCGTTGGCGTAGCCTCTCCCCTGGAGAATCGATGACTTGAGTAACTGGTTAAACGCAAACGGATAGAGGCGATCGGCTTTGTAGTTTATTCGAGAATTTAAGGGGTCAGCAGAATGCTGCAATTTAATTAGGCTGCTGCCGCTGGGCAACTTGGAGAAGCAGTCGCAATGCTTCATTCACAGATGTACTAGTGGGAAATGCTTTTGTAACATCCTGATCGAGCAAAACCACATTTGTCCCCGATCGATATCTCTCAACATATTTACCCCTAACACCACCTGTCATGCTAGAGAAATCGTATTCGGGGCGAAGTTCGTCTTCTAGTTCGTCAATTTCCTTCTTCATAAAACCTCTTTTCTTGGCGATTAGCAGAGCGGGCACTGATAATGCGGATGCAGTTCTCTTGATCGGTATGGGAAACAATCAATAACCGCCCCGAACTAGACATTCCAATAGTAACGTACCGCTCTTCACCGATGGAATGATTCTCTTACAGAGACACTTCGTGAACGGGGTCAGGAAATGTAACAGACAGCGCATCCTCAAATACGGCACCTCACTGATCGCTGCCAACTGATTCAACCTGTTTGGGACGAACTTCAAATTCAGAACGCGCACGAAAAAAACAAACATCAAATTCAAAGAAAAAATTAGCTTGTCCCAAGATTAGGGGCACATTGGGTGATTGTGTCCAAGCAAAGGCAAGATTAATGGTGGGGAATGAACTGACCTGAGCGTCAACAACGACTGCACGAGCTTCAAATCGGGCTAAGTTCCCTGCCAATAAAACTGAAAGTGTTTCACTCTCCCAAATTAAGCCCAGTTGTAAACCCAACTCGTAGGGCAAAACATTGACGCTTGCACCTGTATCCATTAAACCCTCGGTGTTCAGTGATCGACCGTCAAGGGTGAGTATTAAAGGCAGGTATGGCATTCGATCGACCATGCCAAGGCTACTGTCAATGATTTTGTAGGGAAATCTTTGAGCTTCAACCATTTTTCCCTCGTTGCTTTGTTGCGAGAAGATCCATCAAGACATTGGCGGCATCAGAACAGTTATACGGCGACCAGACGGGATACTCTTGGTTGGCAACAAAAAAGTTTGCATCTTCTTCTTTGACCAGTTCTGTTGCCAGAAACTGCATTAGCCGAAGCTTGTCAATTTTTGGGAGTTCCTGGATTTGTGACATAAGTTTAACTAATGGCATTTGAGAATCTCCTTGTCTGAGAGTTGGTAAAAGG
>JANOXZ010000102.1:0-5184 GCA_031418695.1 Synechococcales cyanobacterium VAR_35_metabat_10 | reverse complement strand
GGGGAGAGTACTTCCACGATTAGAGATGGATGGCTGATAAATTGGGTCGTTTGTCGATCGCGCTCGTCACAGGTGGCACTGGCATCGGGGTAAACGTACTTTTCTGATGCCTGAATCTTAATCTTGACATCGGAGTTGAGCGCGATACAGCGATCCGATTCGATGAGGTGATCGTCAATCAATGAAAAGATCCTACCGCCGATCCGTCCATGATTGACTGTTCCACCAGTCATAGCAAAGATCTCGCCATCGAAGTACTCGTGCTTGACTTCTTGCTGCTCTTCCCAAGCAAAGTACTCTTCGGGGGTAAGTCGGGACAAATGCTCTCGTGCGGCAACCATTACTCAAACCTCAATTGTTAACGCTATATTATCAGGAACTTCTCCGGCTCTCAAGTTTAGTTGCGACTTGCAATGTTTCTCCGAGTTCTTCGGCTTCTGGGGAGAGCAGCTCTACCATGAGGAAGGAGGTGATTGATTGGCAGTTACAGCAAGAGATTTAGTCTAATTGGATGACTAAGACTGGTTTGACGAAGGTGATAGGGACTAGTCGATCAGCTCCTAAATCTTATCCATACTTTCCGCCAAATAGCAAGATTTATCTTGTTGAAACTCATGGCACGGTCTATCTTGTTGAAACTCAACGATTTTTGTTTTGTTATACTCATTTTGTCACGCAAATAATCGAGCATTTGTTTGTTATCACAATTCTCTACAAAATGCTCAAAAAATTGCGAAAAAATAGAATGATTTATTGATGAATTGACACTCTTAAAAACTTTTTGTTGTACAGGATTGAAGTTCTCCCCAATCAAATTAACTAAGATCTGGATTTTATCTGACTCCTCAGAACAAACAAATGAATTATAACAACAACGAGCATTTTCATAATTAATTTGATCGAAATTTATTTCAGGAGACAGGCTTCCCTTGAAGCCAACTAATAATTTTTCGGAGGATATTGGCATGTAAATATTTTTAACTAGATCATTGTCAAAAGAAGAAAATTTATCATCTTGGCTTTTAAAGAAACATACGGTATCGCCCAGTATTAGGCAATGTTGTGATTTGAGTATAACCCATTTAAAATCACTTAGAAATTCAGCCACTAATTGATGGTTATCCTCAGCAATAATTATTTTATTGTGAGCATCTCTAGACTGAGATTTTAAATCATCATGACTATTTTCTACATGAATTACTAAAATCTCTTTGAGGAAACTTATACAGCTATTCATTATGAATGAAGTAAGATAAATTCGGAGAAAGTAGTGATCTTGAAGCATCTTAGATGATGGAATTTTAAGAGATACAGGCTTAAAAGAATTCAGGATTTCATCTAAGGATAGATCATCATCTTCCAGGCAATATTCTTCTGCGATCATGGAGAGAAGATTTCTATTAATTGATCTTCTCAATTCAAAGTGAGCTATAAAATTGCAAACTCGTTTACTATCTTGTTTATTCAACAAGCCTTCCATTATGATAAGATCTGGAAGCAATTCATTAATAATTGTGTGTTCTTCATCAGACACCACTTTATCTGCAAAATATTCAGACTCTTTTTTGCCATAATAATCTCTCTCCGAGAAAACATCTCTAATTGAACTGAGGATAGTTTTTTCTTTTCTATACCAATAGATTTGCTCTTTTTGAGGTGAAATCAAAAAATTTCTGAGTAATTTTTGTGGAACGTGATGGTGTTTTCTGTTCGGTTCGGCTTTTATATTCGGTTCGGCGGTGTTCATGGGATTTAGAGAGAATTTATCTACTTGGCGTTAGTTGGAATGATGTTATTCGTTTTCCATAGTTATACTTTAGATCTTCGGAGTTTTTAGTTGCATTACTACACAAGTATATTGTTGTCAGGTATCGCATTAGGATAATCGCTCACATAGCTCTTTATTCTTATCCAGCACATAGTTTGCTGCTTGCTCAAAATCATCTTCAGGTGGCTGTTCTGAATGAGGGAAAAGGAGCTTAGAGTTAAAACGGTCTTTAAAGTCATTCATCCAACTCATTGGAATTACCTCATCATGTTGTAGTCGTCCGACAATGATTCCGGGATGGATATTAATTCGATCGGCTAGGTCTTGCACAGCCTCTTTCGATCGCAAATGAATCAATTCAGCTCCGTACTCCAGCGGAATTAAAAATTCATTTGCCCATTGATCGGCCTCTTGTTCTTGCGAAGACTCTAGCTGTTCTCCTTTATCCCATTCATCCAGAAATATTTCCTTCTTACTATGCAGTAAAATATGCGCTGCTTCGTGAAAGAACGTAAACCAAAAGCGATCATTGGTCTTTCCATACAAGGAAAGCTGAATTAATGCCTTATGAGGATTGAGCCATCGCGCTACTCCGCTGGTGTGTGCCCCTGGAATAGCTGGTACTAGTAGAAACACCACACCGGCATCCCGACACAGCCGTTGCATTTGAGGCACAAACTCTTCTGGAGACAGAATCGTCAGTTGTCGAATCTGTTGTACAGCCCTCTCGAACTTGGCTTTGTTGTATTTTGGACAGCTCAATTTTTCCGTTTCAATTTCTCCTTGGCGTAACCAAGCTGAAATTGCTCCAACGTTGTTTTGTTCTGTCCGAGTGCGACGAAAAGCTACCTCCATCTCGGCATAGCAATTTCTCCAATCATTTGGAGATGCTACTCCGAAAAAACGCAGTAGATCTTGGACAATGGTTGGTTTGTTATTGGTATCTCTACGACGCTTTGGGATTGCTCCCTGGCTCATTAGTTCTTTCACAGGTAGCTCATCTAACCAAGGTACCCATTGCTGAAAATCGGCCTGCGCTCCCTGCTGGGCGAGTTTGGCACGATACTGGGCTTCTCTACTCAACCAAAAGCTGGTAGTGCTGCCTAGTACATTCTCTAGTTTGAGTGCTGTTTCTTCTGTAATTGGAGCTTTGCCGTTTATCAAAAGGCTAATGTGTTTTTTGGTATAGCCTAAGCGTTTTGCTAGATCTACTTGGCTCCATTCGCGTTCTTCGATTAAGTCGGCGATCGTGTCACCGGGTGGTGAGATCCAGTCTGGGGTAAATGGTTGTAAAAGGTCAGTCATGATAATCCCCTATCCAAACAATACAAACTTGTGTTACTTGACTCCAATCGATTCCACCATCCTCTGTGCGTGGCACTGGATCGTGGTCTGGTTCAAATACCAATCGATTTGGATGCACCAAATCTAGGGCAAATTGCCCCGCTCGGTCTCCCGTGAGAGGGTGAGGACGGCCTGTACAAAGCTCAGTGACCGATGAAGCTGCCATTAAGTCAGCTAATCTGCTCCGTAACTTCTTGGCCATTTTTGGTCCCAACTTGCGTTGAGCTAAGTTTTCCTGCTCACACAGGTCTTTCCAAGTTTCGTTTTTAAAATTAATGTTCACTGATGCTCACAGTTTACCCTTTCAGTAAACAATTTACCAATGTGGTAAATTTTATTTTAAAATTTTGACACTAATTTAGATAATACAACTGTTTTCCAGAAGGAATCTAGCTGCTCGATGTTGAGTGGGATGATGTTAATCTGCTTTTCTACCTTTACTTTTTTTGAATACCGCAGGGCTTGTGGGAAGGCATAACCTGCCAGACAAGTGCCACCGGATTTGGCATAATGTTAAGACCAACAGCTTTCGGTGAATATCCATGCAGACAGAGTATCAACAGCGGCGCGATCGATTCATAGCCAAGATCGGTAATGGCACGGCCATCGTGGGCAGCGCGCCGATGGCTGTGATGCACAATGATGTGGAATATAATTACCGCCAAGAAAGCGATTTTTATTATCTCACCGGCTTTAACGAGGCCGAAGCGATCGCCGTTTTTGCTCCCCATCACGAAGAACATAAATTTATTCTGTTCGTTCAGCCCAAAGTACGAGAAAAAGAAATCTGGACGGGCTACCGAGTGGGTGTAGAAGCGGCCAAAGAAGAATATGGCGCCGATGTGGTCTACCCGATCGGGGAATTTGATGCCCAGATTCAGCAGTATTTACTCAAAGGCGATCGCATTTACTACCACATGGGTCGGGACGAAGAGCTGAATAACAAAGTAATCAAGCATTGGCAGCGCACTCTACACGGCTACCAAAAACGCGGCACTGGGCCAATGGCGATCGAAGACCTTGCTACTGTTCTGCATCCCCTCCGCCGGGTGAAGTCTGAATCTGAAATCCAAATGCTGCGTCAAGCCGCCGAGATTGCTGGGGAAGCTCATCGTCATGCCATGGCTTTTACGAAGCCAGGGGTTTATGAGCATGAGATTCAGGCTGAAATTGAATATCTGTTTCGCAAAAATGGGGCAATGGGTCCGGCTTATCCTTCGATCGTGGCCGCCGGTGGTAACGCTTGCGTTTTGCACTACGTTGAAAATAATAGTCAGGTAGAAAACGGTGATTTGGTGTTGATCGATGCGGGCTGTGCCTGTGACTATTACAACTCAGATATTACTCGTACTTTTCCGGCCAATGGGAAGTTTACGCCGGAACAAAAGACCATTTATGAGTTGGTGTTAAAGGCGCAGTTGGCTTCGATCGAAAAAGTAGTGGTCGGCAGCACTTGGGATGAATTTCACAAAGCCTCAGTCAGAGTGATCACTGAAGGTTTGGTCGAGATTGGTCTACTGGTGGGCGAAGTAGATAAGCTGATCGAAGAAGAGAAATACAAGAATTTCTTCATGCACGGCACTGGCCATTGGCTGGGCTTAGATGTACATGATGCTGGTTCCTATTGGATTGATAGCGAAAATTGGTATCAGTTCCAGCCAGGAAATGTGATTACAGTGGAGCCAGGAATCTATATTTCCCCAGATATTGTAGCTGCTGAGGATCAGCCGGAGATAGCCGATCGCTGGAAAGGCATTGGCATCCGCATCGAAGACGATGTGTTGGTAACAACTGGCAGACCAGAAGTCCTTACAGCCGCCGTCCCCAAATTAATCCACGAATTAGAACACCTATAAAAGTCATCCCGGTAGAGGCGTATGCGATTACCCATGGTTTTTGTAGATTTTCAACGACTCGATCTATTAGCCACCTACTGCCCGTTCGCTCATTTTGAAAAAGGGTGAAGTAATTAAGTCTTACGGGGCTTGAGATGTAGGTGATAAATAGATTCTGGCAATTTCAGCATAGAAAGTATCTGTCGGTGGAGGGTGGAAAGATTCGTGACAGAGATA
>JANOXZ010000101.1:0-3139 GCA_031418695.1 Synechococcales cyanobacterium VAR_35_metabat_10 | reverse complement strand
TCTTCAGTTTTTTCTAGCTTTCTGATATTTTCGTTTATATTACTGGTTCTTTCGTCGAGAACCTTAACGTTAGTTTTCAAGTCGCTGGTATCGTCTTTGATACTTTCTACCTTTATTTGCATAGCTTTAAGGCCATCTTCTACTCTACCGTTACTATCTTGTAATCGACGAACTCCATATTTGATTTCGTCAAGGCTATCCGTAAGGCTTTTAACATCGCCTTTCAATTCACGAATTTCAATCTCTATATTTTTGGTGAAATCTTCAAACTTAGTATTGAAGAACTCCTTCAGTTCTAAAATAGCATTCTCATTAGATCTGCCCATATCTTCAGCCTCACGACCGGAATCTGTTCGTGTTTTCTTTGTTAAACTCATTGCTTAATAATATTTTATTTAATGTTTATCATTACACTAAGATTTTTCAACTCCCCACTTTGGCTAATAACTGCGCGATCGGCTGTCCAATCCAATGTAAACCCACCTGAATTTGATGATTCAAGGTTGGCAGACGATATAAATAGACCAAACGGCGTGCCATGTAAGCCCAAGTACCATCGAGCTGTACACCCAAACCGCTCAAAGTAGCACTGTTGCTACCCAAAGCCATCATCTCACCCAGATTGGTATAGCGGAAAGGCAGCAGTGGCTTATTGAGAGTCTGTGACCAGATATTCCAAGCAGCAAAATCAGCCTGTTGCAGCGCTGACTGAGCAGTTGCCGGAATCTTATTGCCATCACCATCAATCACTTCTGCCAGATCACCCAGAGCATAGACTTCTGGTCGATCGACTGTCTGTAAAGTTGGCAAAGTTTTAATTTGGCCGCGCAGATTCCGTTCAAAAACCAGCTTTTCTACCACCGGATTTGCCTGATTGCCCACCGTCCATAGCACCACATCTACCGGAATCCGATCGACCTGTTCCCGATATTCCATGGCTAGTTCAGTGGCAGTTACTTCTTTTACACTGGTTTCTAGATCAATCCACACTTTGCGGGCACTCAGTGCAGCCTGAGCTGCTGTTTGATTGAATTCGATTGCCGCTGGCAAAATTTTAGTGCCCAGCTCCACTAAGCGAATCCGACCTCGATCTCCTAGTCGATCGGCCAACTTACAGGCTAGCTCGACTCCACTAAACCCGGCACCCACAATGGCTACACGGATTTTCTCTTGATCACTAGTTTCCAACTGCCGCAGCCGACCTTCCAAGCGATTCACATCATTCAGGTTACGGAAAGGAATGGTATGTTCTGCCACTCCAGGAGTGTTGCCAATTGGCGTTTCACCGCCCAAAGAGAGCACTAATTTATCGTAATTAATTGGCTCATAGCCAGATACCTGCACAGATTGGGAGGTGAGATCGATCGATTCCACCGTGCCTTGACGAAACTCAATATTGGTACCCTGCAATAAATCCTGAAACGTAGGAGCCACTTCCCACGCAGTCATTTCCCCAGTCAGCAATTCATACAATAGGGGAGTAAAGACAAATCGATCGGACTTGTCTACCAAAATAATTTTGCGTTGGATACTACCCCAGTCTAATTGCTGGAGACGCAGAGCGGTATAGAGTCCACCGAAGCCACCGCCCAAAATACAAATGGTTGTCATACAGATTTCCTCTAAACTCTAAAGCTCAGCTTCTAGTTTAAAGGATCTGGGGAAAATGGTTTAGCTTGTACTATTTGG
Organism: Synechococcales cyanobacterium VAR_35_metabat_10; assembly: GCA_031418695.1. Taxonomy (GTDB): domain Bacteria; phylum Cyanobacteriota; class Cyanobacteriia; order Cyanobacteriales; family Chamaesiphonaceae; genus JAAFHZ01. Next base: position 1,450 of record JANOXZ010000101.1, on the reverse strand, counting down.
GTTAACTGAAGCTATCCAGAGCAGTCATATCTTCAGAAGTAGAATCTTCCAGAATATCTGCTCGATCTAAAGCTGCTGGTGGTGGACCACCCAAGTTCACCTGCATCCGAGGGCCAGAAGTAGCCAACCGAAAGATCATGCCGCTAGTTACGGCTACTTTGGCCAAAGGTTGACCATCGGTGCCATAAGTGCCGTTGGTGCTGATATTTACTACCCGCCAGCCCGCGCCACTTTTTCTCAGCTCCACATGGTAGCGAGAGACTACTGCACTGTACAGCACTACATCATTGTCCGTAGCACGACCAATCTTGACCGTGGTTTCGGTAGCAAAAGTCCAACTTTGAGTGGGGACGGCTTGGGTGGGATGCAGCAGAGAAACGGTAATCACAAAAAATACGCGGGTGGAGAGAGTTAAGTGGAAAAGATGTAGATATAGAGAAGGTTATTTAACCGGCAGCATGAAACAAAAACGTGACCAAATCACCTTTGCCCAAGCTGATTCGATCGCCTACCCGCAGTAAGTGGCGATTGCCTTTAGGTAAAACATTGTGATTAACGTAAGTGCCATTAGAACTGCCCGTATCTTCTACATAAACAGAATCACCTTCGATCCGCAAATCGGCATGGATACGAGACACCACTTCGGCGCAAGGAAAACCCGAAACATCAATATCTGGTGGAATCTGGTCGTTGGGTTTACCCATGTGCAGCACATTGACATTGCTGGGAATATCGATCACAGTGCCACTTTGAATGTGAGTAAGCTGGAAACCCTGCTGTTGAAGCTGAGTGGAAGAAGCACCTAGGGTGGGAGCAGCAGCTACCGGATCGGGAGTTACTATTGGTTCAGGAACAGCAATGGGTGAAGCAAAAGGTTCGTTGGCAACTACGGCGATCGGTTCTGCAACTGGCACTGGTGTCGGTGTACTGGCAGCAAAGGAAGGTTCTAGAATCGGTTCTGCCACAAAAGGATCTGGTGCTACAGCGGCAGGGGCTTGAGAAACAGAGCCTCCTGGAACAGCAATAATGGTGGGTGGCAATGCCGATTCGACATTGGGAATAGTTTGGTCGGGGTAAGGCACTGCCGCAGATTTGAGACTTGTCCCACATTGGCCACAAAAAGTAGCATCGAGCTGAACACTAGCTCCACAGCTTGGGCAATTGGCAGTGGCAGGTAAGGGGGTAAAACATGCCTCGCACTGAGTAGCACCCGAGGGGTTGGAATGATTGCAATTGGGACAAATACTCATGGAAGTAACCGAATCGATAGATGTTACGAATGTTGCTAGGAATAATACAAGCAGTCAAGCCCATCTGTCATGGGTATTGGGCAAAGATACCCTCTAATTTGGAGTATGCCCAAAATTAGTAGCTGCAAAGAACATTTTAGCCAAGATTGTCCAAATCAGCAGCAGCGGCTTCATCGAACCACCAAATTAGTTCACCTGCG
>JANOXZ010000100.1:0-17305 GCA_031418695.1 Synechococcales cyanobacterium VAR_35_metabat_10 | reverse complement strand
TTACCGGCTCCATTGGGACCAATCAGGCCATAGACTTCACCAGCTTGAATGGAAAGATCTACGTTGTTGACCGCAGTATGTCGATCGAAACGTTTGGTCAAGTTCTCGGTGCGGATTGCTAGTTCTGTGGCCATAACAAATTAAGATCCAAAATTAAGAATAACCCAGCTTCTTGAAAATCAATGCTTACAGCCACTGTAACAAAAATTTTGCCGAGTTCAGGTAATCCATACATCTCAGAATTCCCCAATTCCTGTAAAAAACATTATCAGTTAGTAATTTCACTAATCCATTGAATTTTCACTCCAAAAAAGCTGCACTAGTTAGAAATCTTTTCCAACTAGTGCAGCTTAAAACCTAATTCACTACTTCAGCAACTTCTTAACAGAAGCCATGATTCCTACTGGATCAAGACCTTGATGAGGGAATTGCTCCCATAGACCGCCACAACCTTCGATATGAGTACCAAGATGATTGTAGTTAGGCTTATAACCACGCTCTAGCAACCAGGAACCAAAACGGCTACCCAGACCAGTTTTACGGTTGAAAGATTCCACCACCATCACCATTGGTGACTTACCAATTTTAGCCATAGTTTCTTCATCGATCGAAGTCAAAGTAGCCTTATTGATTAAGCCCACATCAATGCCCTCTTGCTTCAGACGCTCTACCGCATCCAAAGAACGATATAGCGCTTCACCATAGCTCACAATATAGCCCTGAGTACCTTCACGGATTACTTCATCTTTACCGGAGACAAACTTGTAGTCACCACCAAAGAACTCCTTACCATCAGTACCTAAGATGTTTGGCACCTTTGATCGAGTAGAGAACACAAAGCGCAGACCAGGATTATGGAAAATAGTCTCCAAACAAGCTCTCATCTGATTAGGATCAGCAGGGAAATACAAATTAGTGGCATAACCATCACTCAAGCCATTATCAGCGAACATATTGTTCAAACCAAAGTGGCAAGTGTTATCGGCCATATCATCAATCCCGGAGTGAGAGAAGTGACTGAGCACATTGGAGTTATTCAAGCGCGCCATAGTGATCTCAGAAATACACATTTCTAAGAAAGCGCTAAAAGTACCAAAGATACCCTGCTTGCCAGCTTCCATCCCAAAGCCCGCTGCTGCCGAGAAGTTACCGCGCTCCATAATACCCGAAGCAATAAAGACTTCTGGGTAAGCATCGTGGATTTTCTTGAGACCGCAAGAGCCTTCTAAGTCACTGTCAATTACTCTAACTTTAGCTACCCGATCGGCCTCACTCATTTTGCCTAATATTGACACGCAAGCATCGCCAAACACGTTGCGGTTGGCATCCATCGTAGTGGTAGAACCCAAAAAAGTGTAGTCTTGCTTCGCGGGTTTAGCCGATTCAATTAAAGCAACAGCTTCGTTGTGACCACGCTCTTTGAGGTATTCTACTGCCAGCTTCACCGAAATTACATCGTGACCGTGAGTGGAGCCTTCTAATCCCTTAATTCCAGGGCACATCGGACGCTTGTTGATAATCGCGATCGGGCCGGGGGTGTTGATGGCGGTACAGATATTTTTGTACAGACTATCAATATCTTCACCGTCACCTTCGATTACTTGCAAGCCATGACCAGTGAGAGTCTTCGCTACAGTGCAGCCTTTTAAATATGCCGAAGGATGGCCAGCGATCGTGACATCGTTGTCATCAATAATTAATTTGACATTTAGACCCTGAGCAACGGCCAAACGAGCAGCTTCAGCATCGTTACCTTCTTGCTGAGAACCATCGGAGCCTAAGCAGAATGCAATCTTGCTGGGGTTAGCCATGGCTACACCGTTCACATAAGGCCACATGTGACCTAAACGACCAGAGCTAAATTTTACGCCGGGAGTGAAGCCCAACTCAGGGTGTCCAGGTAAGTGAGAATTAGCTTCTCTGTAGAGCATTAATTGCTCAGCAGGCAGGTCGCCATGCAAAGTGGACATCAAATACTGGGTGGCTACCCGGTGGCCTGCTTCGTCAAAAAAGATCGGAACGAACTTATCTTCGTGACTGCGGAACAAGGCATCCAAAATCATTACTTCGGGTACGGTGTCGTAAGGGCCGCCTGTATGCCCACCTACGCCTCGGGCAGCACCAGTGGCAGTGAAAAAGATGATTGCGTCGCGGCAGAGTTGAATATTGAATTGCAGATCAGCTTTCTGCTCGGCGGTAAGAGTGGGCTTGCTGGGGTCGAGGGTGACTTTTTTATAAGCACTGAGGTCGATCGGGAATTTAGCCATAATATTTTCTCTCATAACAAATTTTATGCCAGCCATGGGCTGATTCAGGAAAGAGTATATCTTATTGTCTGGTCTGGTTCTCGATGGGGATTGGAGAAGATCAAATCTTAGATTTTTGCAGGAAGGCTAGAATGTTCTGGTGGCCACAGGCTTTGTGCATAATTAGAGCGCTGGGTCTAGCAAATAACTTAGTAATTATATGAAAACCCAGATCGATACCAAAATCTCTCATGTAACTGTTTATACTGACCGAGCCACTGTCACCCGCCAAGGCATAATTACTTTGGATGGTGGCGAAACCCAATTGGTGATCGATCAACTGCCTACCAATATCCAACAAGACTCTATTCGGGTGAGTGGTCGCAGTGATAGTGAGATAAAAATCCTATCGGTGAACACCGATCTTCAGCGTTTCACTCAGCCCGTCAATGAAAAACTTGCTGAAGTCGCTGTCGAAATTGAAAGTTTAGAAGACCAAATCCGCCAGATTCAAGCCCAGATTGCCACGGTGCAAATGCAGTCGGAGTTTATTACTGGTCTGCGGTTGAAGACCGAGGAAACTTTTTCTAGTGGTCTGGCTCGGCAACGATTGACTCTGACAGATACCTTGAGCTTTATTGACACCATTGGTAGTAAATATACTGAATACGCACTGTTGATCGAAACATATCGCCAACAGCACCGCGAAATCGATAAACAACTTGGTGTTTTACGAGCAAGACAAAAAAGCTGGAGCAGTCCTCAGTCCACGGAAAGCTACAGTGTAGCCATCGATATTACGGCTAGCCCTGGTGAATTGCAAATTGAACTCACATACACAATTAACGGTGCAAACTGGAAGCCACTATATGACTTGCGAGTTAATACTACCACCCAACAACTTCAGCTCACATATTTAGCCGAAATTCGCCAGCAGACCAGTGAGGATTGGTCAGATGTGTCGCTGATTCTTTCCACTGCCCAACCCAGTGTGGGCAATATCCCACCTGAATTAGATCCTTGGTATGTAGATATTAAAACAGCCCCGAGGATGGTTGCTGCCATGGCTGCTATGGAGCGTAGTGATGAAATGCTTGCCTCTCCAGCTCCAGCGCCAGCAGGAGGAACAATGATGCGAGCCAGAAAGGTCGCAATCTCGATGGCAACAGCCGATCGCCAGGGTAATGTTGTGACTTTTAGGTTGCAGGGTAACAGCAGCATTCCCCATGGTGGTAATCCTTACAAGGTAACGATTTCACAGGATGAACAACCTTGTAAATTATCTTATAAACTCATGCCTAAGCTGGTGGAATTTGCCTATTTACAAGCCGAAGTCAAAAATCCTCAAGAGGGAGTAACTTTATTAGCTGGTACAGCCAACATTTTTCGTGACGATAATTTCGTGGGTCAAATAGAGTTAGAACGAGTAGCACCTGGTCAAGAATTCTCACTGAACTTGGGGATTGATGAAGGAGTTGTGGTCGATCGAGAACTAGTAGAACGCCAGGTAGACAAAAAGTTCTTGGGTAACAACCGACGGATTGTTTGTGCCTATCGACTCAAAATTCAGAACTTGCAATCGACGGTCACTCAAACCCATCTTGCGGAGCAAATTCCCCATAGCCGCAACGAAAAAATCAAGATCAAGTTACTCAAAACTGAACCGGCAACTCAGCTTGGCAAGTTGGGTCTATTGGAATGGCAGATTCCTTTGGCTGTGCAGCAGACCAGAGAAATCTATTATCAGTTTGCGATCGAGTATCCAGAAGATCTGTCGATCGAGGGATTTGATATTTAATATTTTTTGATCACCTGAATATTTACGCCGGTCTTAGGAGCTAAAGTAACTCCCCTTCTGGCTGGGGCGATCGGCAATTTGTCCATAAGCTTTAATTCACACCCCGCCAAAATTTCGGTGATTACCAGTTTTAATTCCATCTGTGCCAATGCCAGACCAACGCAGCGCCGACTACCACCGCCAAACGGACAATATTCGTAGGGCGAAAACTGTCGATCTAAAAACCGCTGGGGATTGAAGACGTCTGGCTCGGGGTATAAATCTGGGCGATGGTGAGTCAAATACATCGAACCCATCACCACGTTACCCGGAACAATGTCATATCCTTGTAGTGACACTGCTTCTTGGGCAATCCGAGGAAATGTCAACATTGCCACCGGATGAATCCGCAATACTTCAGAGCAAAATGCTCCTAAATAAGCCAATTTATTAACGGCCATACCGTCTCTTTCCTCGCCCAAAGTCGCAATCTCTGCCCGCAGTTTTGCCTGCACTTCCGGCATCATCGTGCTCCAATAAATCGCCCAAGATAAAGCAGTTGCAGTAGTTTCATGGCCAGCAAACAGCAGAGTCATCAACTCATCTCGCAATTCCAAATCATTCATGCCTTGACCCTCAGCATCTTTAGATCCTATCAACAAATTTAAAATATCAGTTCGATCGGGTTGGTAATTACTACGGCGTTCAGCAATTTCTTGATAAATCAATTTATCGATCTCAATCATATTTCGCTTAAACTTGCCCCAAGGACTCCACGCTCCCAGGTCTTGCTGTAATTTGGGAATAAAGAGATAACTAGATTTCAGAGGAGAATCGGTTAATGATAACAACTCCACCAGCTTTTCGCGAATTCGATCAAACCTTTCGCCTTGATAAATGCCAAATACTGTCTGCAAAATTACTGACAGCGAAATAGACTGCATTTGCTCGCGGGCATTCAGGGTGGTGTTGATTGGCCACTGAGCAATTAAATCTCGAGTAATTTTTTGGATTAGGCTGTTATAACTTCGTACCTTGTCTCCATGGAAAGCGGGCATCACCAACTGACGACGCTGACGGTGTTCTGGTTCATCTAACAAAATAGTCCCATGATCGCCCAAAAATGGCTGAAGAACTTGGTTGACGCTACCCGGAGCGGCAAATTGCTTGGTGTCACTGGTCAGGAGCTGTTGCACTGCGGCAGGACTGCTGGTAAAAATGACTCCTTTAAACAAACCAGTCATCTGGACTGCAAAAGTATCTCCATACCTTTGATCACAGTCGTGCAGGTACTTCACCGGATTGGTGATCCATTGCCATAACTGAATGGCATTAGGATTTTTAACTTCTGGGATGGGAGTCATAAAGCTGTTCAGATAGTTGCTACTAGCATTATAGCAATTTCGTTTTCCTAATAAAAATCGCCGCATCAAATCTGTTGACGCGGCGATTCATTCTAATCTGGATTAGAAAGCAAAATTACTGCCAAATAGACTGATACTAATATCACTAGCATTGAAGCCAGCGGCTCCTTGGATTTCCACTAACAGTTCCCCTGTGCCAAACCCGGCATTACCGGTAATACCATCCCCTACATGAAATTCAGTATTGCTGCCATTAACAACCACATCAACATTTTGAATTCCTTTGAAATGAACTTGATCATTCATTTCATCTTGACCACGTACAAAATTGGTCACAGTATCTTTACCTTCACCACTTTCGTAGCTAATAATATCCATCACGGCTCCAGTGGAACTGAGATTAATTTTATCGTTGCCAGTACCACCCACCAAATAGTTGTATTTCGATGCAGTACCTGCATTCAAAGTATCATCTCCAGCCAAACCAAACAGATCGTTAAAACCAGTGGAGTTATTGCCAGTTAAAACATCATTACCATTTCCACCAACTTTAGTATAGCTTGGACTCGGGACTGGACTCGAATTTGGAGCTGGAGTTGCAGCTAAAGATGGCAATGCTGAGTTATCTACCGCTGGTACACTCTGAGTTGGCGCAGCAACCGCAGCTAAAGGTGCTACAGGGGTTGGCAGTACACTTTTTACGACTGGAGCTGGATTAAGCAGATCCATCATGGCCGATCGGGAAACAATGTTGTTATTAGACGTAGTCACGCCCTGGTCAGCCCCCTTGGCTTTGGCGACATCAGTAGAATTAACAGTTACATTTTCGCCCCATATTCCGGGAGTTAATAAATTGTTTGCTAATGTATTATTCTTGATTTCAACGTTAGAGCTGTTGAAAGTTTGAATGCCACGCGCGCCGTTGTCATACACCATATTATTTTCAATCAGGGTTTTGCCCTGGTATGATGGTAAGTTTTGTGCCGACTGACCACCATCGACACTTTGAATTACTTGCGTTCTGGTAGCATCGTCGATAATAATACCATTGCCATCGGTGATTTTAGGTCGCAGAGCGGGGTCTGGGCTATTGAGATCTTCTTCTCTAAAGTGATTAAAATCTTTAATTAAATTCTGATTGCCATGGACAATATTGCCACGGATAATCATTTTCAGACCATTGTTGCCATCAGAGTTATTGTTCTGATAAAGGGAAATCCCCGAAGTATTGTAAGTAGAATAAAACGAATTGCCAGCAACTTCGTTGTTTTCGATGGTGACGTAATCTGCTCGGATCGCTGAAATTCCGCCGCCAGGATTGTCTTTGACGATCGAATTAGTGATGCTGACATGATGAGGAGAAGCATTTCGATAAAAACCACCGATCGCAATGCCCGTCCCGGAAGTAATTGGGCTAGTGAACCGACCCTGAGATTTTTGCAGAGCATCAACTTGCTCAACAGTCATGTTGCTAAACTCTTTAGCATTGCCTTCTATAATCAGTCCATCTAGATTAATATAAGACCCTACAACCTCAATGCCAACATAGTTCCGCACCTTAATCACTGGCTTATTGTTAGGATCAAATGCCTTAAAAGTAATGGGCGCACCGGCCGTGCCAGATTGATATAGGGTTACAACGTTTTGATTGGGGTCAGAATTACTGTAGTTACCTGGCATCACATAAACGGTGTCTCCGGCTCCAGCCATATCGGCTGCTTTTTGTAGAGACGCAAAAGGAGTATTTTGATCTGTGCCACTACTGCGATCGTTACCATTCGTGCTAGACACGTAAAAACTTTTATTCATGAAAAAAACTCTTCCGTTTGAAATTATAGTTGAATCAGAGAATCGGACAGAATCTAAAACTCGAGATATTGACTTGCTTCGATTAGTTGTCTTTGATTGTATTGCAGAATGTTACGCCTTTATAAAGTTTTTTTTACTTATTTGTAAATCAAGGCACAAATGCCTTTGAAGATATTTCACTCAAAGTCTTTGCTAGAAACTCTTTGATGATTTTCAAGCTGTTGCTAAATCTGCAAAATGAAACGAATAAATCTGTATTTATACCTAGCAAATGCGGTTTAAAAAATATATTTACAAAGGATTTAAATCAGTGATTTAAATAGATGTTCAATAGTGATCTGAACCATCAACTCATCGTAACAATGGCCAAATCTACAAAGAATAAGGGGGAAACTGGTCATACCAGCCGCCCCCTTTTAATGGATTTACAGAATCTAGGAAATTACCCAGTTAACCAGAGTACGTACCGGATGACCAGTAGCCCCAGCATTATTTACTCCGTTGTCTTTATCTGCCCATACTGGCCCTGCCACATCTAAATGAGCCCAAGGAACCTCATTAATAAACTGTTTCAAAAACAGCGCCGCTGTGATGGAACCACCACCCCGAGGACCAGTATTTTTCATATCAGCGATCGGTGACTTTAAGCCCTCAAAGTATTTTTCTTCCATGGGCATCTGCCAAAACTTCTCGCCCGCTGTTTCTGCTGCGGCCAAAATGCTATCAGCCAGATCTTGCTGAGGACTCCACAAACCAGAGATATCATCGCCCAAGGCAATAATACAAGCTCCGGTTAAGGTTGCCAAGTCTACAATGGCATCCACACCTAGCTTCTCGGCATAAACCAAGGCATCTGCCAAAGTCAAGCGTCCTTCAGCATCAGTATTATTGACTTCAATCGTTTTGCCATTAGAAGCAGTTAATACATCCCCTGGATGGATCGCCGTCCCTGAGATCATGTTTTCGGCGGCGGCACTAATAAAATGTACTTCCACATCTGGCTTGATCTGCCCGATCGCCTTAGCTGCACCCAAAGTAGCCGCTGCCCCACCCATATCCATCTTCATGGTTTCGATGCCGCTGCCAACACCTTTAATATTTAGACCACCAGAATCGAAAGTGACCCCTTTACCAACGATCGCCAGTTTCTTGCGCGGAGTCCCCGCTGGTTTATAGATCAAGTGAATGAACTTCGGCGGTAATTCGGATGCCTGAGAAACTCCTAAGTAAGCCCCCATCCCCAATGCTTCACATTCTGCCCGTTCCAAGATCTTTAGCTCCATGCCGTAAGCAGTGGCAATCTCTTGAGCTGTAGCTGCCAAAGCCGCTGGAGTGACCACGTTAGCTGGAGCGGCCACCAATTCTCGGGCTAAATTGACCCCAGAGACGATCGATTGTGCTTTAGCCACTGCTGGATCGTTGCCAGCTAGACCTAAGAGATGAACTTCTTGCAGGTTTTTTTTGCTTTCTTCGGGCTTGGATTTAAACCGTTTGTCTTCGTGCAGTGCTAGCCATAAACCTTCACTGATGGCCTGAGTAAACAGCGCAGCCGGGATATCTCTATTGGTAGGCAGACTTACAGCCAGGGTTTCACATTTCTCTTTTTTGGCTGCCCGGGCAATGTTGGCCGCTGCCCGCCGATAGCGATCGACCTTGACATTTTCGTTTTTGCCTAAACCTACCAAAATTAGTTTTTTAAAGTTGCCTCCCATCCCAACTCGGGTGGTAACGCTGCTAGCCACAGCACCTTTGAATTCGGCATCTTCGATCGCCGCCTGTAGAATGCCTTGAAGAGCTTGATCTAATGTGGCTAAGTCACCACTGAGGGCAACGTCATCTTCCCAAAAACCGATAGCCAAGCCATCGCCGCGCCATTCTAATAAGGAGTTCGCTGTCGTCTTAATATCCATGGAGTCTTTTGTTCGTAGTGCTCTGCTGCCAATTATTACCGATTTTGGCAGGTTCGATCCTCTGATTATCAAACTGTCTTATATATATCTATGGGATAAAATATTTTTTGTCCGCAAGAAATATTGTTTAACTGATTAAAATAAAGCCATTACGCTTGATCAGAACTTTCTCTGGATCTCGGGTGTGATAGCGACACTTAAGCCATACGCTCCATAGGATTGAGGCAAGTCAGTTGAAAGTCAGTTTTTTCTCAAGGCAGAACTCGGTTATACCCAGCTTAAGATGGTGACATGGGTAGAAAACAGACCAATGTTTGTTAGCAAATCAGGAGCTTTCGGCATTCTTAATTCAACCTATCTTAACCATAACCCAATCAGGAGTTTCACTATGAAACGTTTACTCATTGCTTCGATCGTCACCATTGTTAGTGCTGTAGGCTTATCTTCTGCTGCTTCTGCTGGCACCCATAGTCCTAAAATTGACAAGCGTGAAGCCAACCAACAAGGTCGGATTTTTAACGGAGTTCGATCGGGTGCTTTGACACCTAAAGAAACTTATCGATTAGAGAAACAACAAGCCAACATTCGTGCTCAGGAAGCACAATTTAAGTCCGATGGAAACCTTTCTAAGCGCGAACGCCATGTTCTAAATCATCGTTTAAACAATGCTAGCCATTCTATCTACAAGGCTAAGCACAATGGTCGTCACTATTAATCTCAACTAAAGAAGCAGCTATCGAATTTTTGTAATTCGATAGCTGCTTTTTATTGGATAGGATCTTGAGGTTTAGATGACTGACTAGGGCTAGCTGAAGGGGATGTGGGAGTTAGAGTGCTTGGGGGAGTTTGAGTTGGTAGGGCGATCGGTGGTGGGGTGAGATCGATCGAGGTAGGTGAAGGAGTCGTTATTATTAATGGTTTGTTGCTAGGAATACTACTTGGTGTTGGACTTGCTGGGGAAGTACTAGGAGTAGGGGAAATCGATGGCGGCGAAGGCAATCGGCTGGCTGGGCTAGGGGCATTTACAGAAGGAGGTGGCGATGGTTTATTGCTTTGGGGTGGTTTTGTTGTCGTTGGAGTAGGTGTAGCTATTGGTTTAATACAGAGATCAATTTGGTCGCTAAATACCCAGCCCCTTTTGCCATTGGGCTGCTGAATTTCTACAAATGCTTCTTTTACCTGTAAGGCTACAAACTTTTCGCCTCGTTGGAGATTGCCAATTATTCCAGAATTCCGATCGGGTTCAAAGCGAACTTTGGTCACGTTGCCCCCTTTATTTGGCGTGGCCATCCGGCATTGATTGCTAGTAAGCGCCTGCTCATACTGAGATTTTTTGAACATCGACCAACCAGAGTAACCGGCAAAGCCGCTGACTCCGATCAATGCTGCTGCCCCAATGATTTTGCCAATGGGGTTGCCGCTAGATGGATTGGCTGGTCTGGCTGGTGGCCTATTTTGTACTGGAGGTGGTTCTTGGGGTCTTTGGGGTTGTTGTACCGGCTGAGCTGGTGATACCACGTAGGTCGCCGCCGTTTTCTGAACCGCTGGTTGGGGAGGCAACTGAGGTGGCAGTGGTAACGTTAGTTCCTCGCTATCAATATTTTTGAGAGCTTGGAGGGCGGCGCTGGCGGTGGTGAATCGATCGCGGAAGTGATAGCGGGTCATTTCGCTGAGATGGGCGATCATCAGGGGGCTAGCCTGGACAAAATGCTGCCATTGCAGCTCACCGGTAGCATCGTCTTCGATTAACTCACTGGGGTATTTGCCAGAAAGTGCTTGAATACCAATCACGCCCAGAGCATAGAGATCACTGCTAGGTCGAGGATTTCCTCGGGCTTGCTCTGGAGACATGTAGCCGGGAGTGCCGATCGCCACGGTTTGGGGGGCAGTCCCCATGGTGGGCTGGTTGCGCACTTGTTTAATCGCCCCAAAGTCAATTAGCACCAAGCAGCCATCTGCATCGCGGCGCATGATGTTGTCGGGCTTAATGTCACGGTGAATCACGCCTTGGCTGTGGACAAATTCTAAGATGCTCAGGACTTCACCCAGCATCTTGCGCACTGCCGCTTCTGGCCATCTTTGGCCAGAGATTAGCTCGCGGCTGAGAGTATGGCCACGCACCAGTTCTTGCACCAGGTAAAACTCTTTTTGTTCTTCAAAGTAAGCCAAAAGCCGAGGAATTTTGTCGAAAGATCCTAACTGTTGCAGGGTTTCAGCTTCTTTCTGAAACAGCTTCCGGGCAATATCCAGCACGGCTGGGTCGTCAGTAGCGGGCTTGAGATGCTTCAAAACGCACTCTGGCTCCCCTGGCAAATGGAGATCGGCGGTGATGTAGGTTTCCCCGAAACCACCAGCACCTAAGACTTTGACTATGCGATAGCGTCCGGCTAATATTTGACCGATCATAAAATTTTATGCCCACATCCTCTGTAAAACTGTACCCGAAAAAGTAGGGCATTGACTGCTCTATGGTTTCTAGAGACGGCAATTTCGATCAAAAGATTCTAGAGTTAGGCGGCAATGACGCTTTGTATGCAGGGGAATTTTATGTTGCTGTTAATAATTGGTTGTTTCTGATCTGCATTAATTTGGTGATATTGGTAGCAGTCGATCGCAGAGAGTTGATGGTGTTTTAAATCAACGAGTGGGAATCCTCACAACATACCGATTTAGTTGGCGCGGTACTAAAACTCAAAAAGGTGTCATTCTTTCACGGTGTAGTCTTGAGAAAAATTCTATATCTGAACTAATTGCACATATCTATTTAAAGGGTTATGATATCTAATCATATTTTATCGATTTTATTAAAAAACATTTATGAAAAATCCAACCAGATATATAAGACTATTTGATGTACAAAAGTATCGGGAGATACAACCTATTATCGAGGGCATTGCCAGAAGAAATGCAAGTGCAAAGGATGTGATTTCTTTATTGAAGGCAGCAAAAGAGGTTACCAAGAGTAATGACTTCATAATGTATAACGATCCTGATCAAGAAGAAGGTTACCCCAAAGAAATGCAAGAAAGAATAAATTTAATTCAAGATTTTGGTATAACAACATGGTATAACGCTCTCGATCAAGGAGATTCCGGCGGATACGATGCTGTATGCCAGCTTTATTCATATCTTTGTTGTCCTAAGTATCAACAATCAGCATATTTAGATCTTGCAATTTCGGATATGACTGTTGAATACGAAATGATTTATCGCGGTTATTATATATGTGATTTGTACTTACCCAACTTAATATCTTATGAATTTTCAACAGTGGAAAGATTACCCAGAGACCCTACAAGTGACCCTGATAGATTCAGTATTTTCAGTCGAGAACAATTTCCAGAACTAATTAGAGCAGCGGAAATAGATGTTTTAAATTTATCTCAGTCAGATTGCGACTCTAAAGATCACATGATTGAAACCAGGGATGAGTGCTTAACCATTTATAAGCGTTTAAAATATCTTTTTGATGTTGTCAATTCAAATCCTAATTACACGTTTTTCATGGAAGAACATACGTCTTAGCTTATTGTTAAGGAATTATTCATTCGTCAATTCTATGTCTAAGCTAATTGCACACATCTATTTAAAGGGTTACAATGCGTCTAATCATATTTTATCGATTTTCTTAAGGAACACTTATGGGAATTTTATCCAGATGCATAAGACTATTTGACGTACAAAAGTATCGAGAGATACAACCTATTGTTGAGGGCATTGCCAACAGAGATGCAAGCGAAAAGGATGTGATTTCTTTGTTGAAGGCAGCAAAAGAGGTTGCCGAGAGTAATGACTTCATAATGTATAACGATCCTGATCAAGATGAAGGCTACCCCGAAGAAATGCAAGAAAGAATAAATTTAATCCAAGATTTTGGTATAACAACATGGTATAACGCTCTCGATCGAGGAGATTCCGGCGGATATGATGCTATATGTCAAATTTACTCGTATCTCTGCTGCCCTAAGTATCAAATGTCAGCATACTTGGATCTTGCAATTTCGGATATGACTGTTGAATATGAGATGCTTTGTTATGGTTATTATATATGTGATTTATACTTACCCAACTTACTTTCTTCTGATTTTTCAACAGTGGAAAGATTACCCAGAGGCCCTAAAAGTGACTATAGACTCAGTATTTTTGATAGGAAACAATTTCCAGAACTAACTAGAGCAGCGGAAATAGATAATTTAAATTTATCTCAGTCAGATTGCAAAGATCACATGATTGAAACTAGGGATAGGTGCTTAGCGATTTACAAACGTTTGAACTATCTTTTCGATATTGTCAATTCAAATCCTAATTACACGTTTTTCATGGAAGAGAGTATGATTTAACTTACTACTAAGGAATTATTTAATTTACATAATCGAGATACAATCGTGTTTAATACTAGAGATATCAAAATAGCGTTAGCAGGGAAAAAGAACAGACAAAGACAAAACTCAAATAACGAAGAACCACCTTCTTCTATTAACGAAAAAAATAGAAAAAGAATACCACCACTACCTAGTGAAATACTACCTGGTGAAAGGAAAGATAGATTAAGAGATCGTGCCGCTGAATCTGTGGTTGAGTCTACATTAATCAATATCCAATCGAGAAGTACAAAAGAACACCCCATGGGGTTTCCAATTTATGACGTAGTTAACAATCTTAGCGTTGAAAAGAAAGACAACAACTTCCAGGGTGGTTTTGGTGCACCTTGGAGGTTATTAAGGGGAGCAGAAACTGGAGATTTAATTAAACCTGAGACTGACGATTTTAAGAGTTTTAAAAGTGCCTGTGCGGAGGCTATTGTTTATGATAGATTCAGGAAAGCTTCTAGCTTAGGGTCAGCTCCCATAACAACAATGGTCTTTCATGATCCTATAAAAATCGACCCAAAAACAGACAAAGCAAATTTGCTCTATTTTGTAATACCTGGTGATATGTCACCTTCTGAACAAGATATAATTTCTAGAAAAGTTGTGGACAGTGTGGGTGGATTTACTCCGGATGTTTTAATAGTTTCTCCGCCGTTTACATATCCAATACCAGAAGGCACAAACACTCATGGTGCACTAATAGCTGATATTGTAGACCCGACTGACCCTACTGCCTCTCGGACTAAAGCTCATCCAAGAAATGTAAGAAAAACACTAATATCCCCAGTAGAAATCACAGTAGGTAAAGATCTGAGTCAAATGCAAAAGAAAGTTAAAAAATTTGAGAGTTATAAAAAACTCTTTAAAGACTCCCCAGTAGTAGATTTTGTGCCTGTTTTAGTAGTAGACAGAGACTCGTTTATGAAGGAAGAGCCAAGAAGAAGAGCAAAATTAGTAAAACGTATGACAGATATTGGAGGCGTTGTTCAGTTAGTTGGGGGGCTAAGCTTAGATGCTGAAAAGAAAGTATTTGATTACTCCGTAGATATTATCAGAGCAGTGAAAGCACATCGAAAACAATATCCAAAAACAAAAGAAATGGATTCCAAGCAAAATATAGAAAAGAAATCATTATCTAGTCGCTTATTCGCTAAACCAAAAGAATGGTTTAAAAATGTCAAACAAAGCTTTTCATCAGATAAAAACATCCAAGCAACAAGTAAAGTAAAAGAGCCTATTTAAAAAGAAACTCCGGCTGAGTCTTATCAAAGAATGGCTTCAAATGCTAAGTCTAATACCTCCTCTTTTCAAAGAGCAGGATTAGATACTAATAACTCAAATCACATTAATCTTATAATAGCTACAACTACCGCTGGCGCAGATCTAGATACTGCGGAAGTTTTAAAACAATCTCCTGCATATTTATCTCAAAGGCCAGCAGTAGCAAAGATGTGGCTCGACAAGATAGTAGAAGATGGAAAGCAAATAGCTAGTGAAGGGCATTTCGGCACTACTAAATCTCAAAAAATACTTCAGTTTTACAACGAGAAAAAGGCTGAAACTAGCCAAGAGAAAGATGTTGGCCATCAAAAAAGTCCCAGTCAGCAGAAAGACCTTGAACCACAGAAAAATATTAATAGTTTTGATGATGCCGCTGCTTTAATTAAAAATCACAGTTCGGAACTCAAAAAAATGGGTTTTAATGTTTAGATAACAGAAAAGATTTACTTGCTGCTATTAGTCTTTCTATCCTCAGCACAGGCAATGACCCTAGCAAAAGCGAACTTTTACGACAATCGCCAGAATTTTTAGCCGCAGCAACACCCGAAGAAGGCGACGCATTAATAAATGAATCGATCGAGAGAGCTAAATCTACTTTTGAATCAACCAAACCAGAACCAGACCAAACCCACCAACGCGGTGGATTTGAGCGGTGAGCGGCCACTAATACTAATAAATGTACCCGACAAAGCAGGGGATTGACTGCTCCTCGGTTTCTCGATACGGCAATTTCGATCGAAAGATTCTAGAATTAGGTGACAATGGCACAGCGTTTGATTATGCAGGACTTTAACCAGAATTCTCATCATGCCTACGACAATAATGGCCATGGGCTGAATTTCGTCAACTATTACAGCATGTTGGGGCTGCATCCTTCGGCGACTCCGATCGAGATTCGGCGCGCCTATCGGCATTTGAGCAAGGAGTATCACCCCGATACTACGGAGCTACCGGCAGCGGAGGCACACATTAAGTTTCAGGAGCTGAATCAAGCCTATGCGATCTTGAGTAATCCCACCCGTAGACTACTGCATGATCAGTCGATCGGTTATTCGCGGGTGCGGGTAATGCAGGCTCCGCCGCCCCGAGTCAATGGGCAGTGGGAATCTAAGTCGGCCTATTTAGACCCGATCGATCGGCCTTTGTCTCCGGGAGAAATTTTTATGCTGCTGTTGTTAGGAGGAAGCTTTTTGGCTTGTATCGGATTGGTGTTATTGGTGGCAGCAAGTCGTGGGGAACTAGCAGGTATTTGACTAACATCGCCAACACATTAGCAGAAATGCTAACCTGAATGTTATCTACGCCAGTTTTTTTATTAAAACTCAACAACATGATAAAACATTTTTTAATACCTCTCGGTGCAGTAGTATTTTTGACATCGTCTTCAATTATGATGACAGCAATGAAGCAGCCAACTGTTAAAAGCTTTGCTCAATGGTGTAAAGAAAAAGAGATTGCACCTGCGGCTACGCGCAAGACGATCGATGCGTTGTTGAAGGAAGCTAAAACCACTGATTGCCAGATAGCTGACACCAAACTTCATAGTCTTACTACGCTTATTCTCGGATACTCTATTTCATATAATGGGCAGAACAGAATTAGTGATGTTCGGCCATTGTCTAGCTTGACCAATTTGAAAAACCTCAATCTCGAAAACAATGAAATCAGTGATATTCAGTCATTGTCTAGTTTGACTAATTTAGAGAAACTCAATCTTAGAGGTAATAAAATCAGTGATATTCAGCCGCTAGCTGGCTTGACCAAATTGAATAGTCTGGGTCTATCTGAAAATCAAATCAGCGACATCCGGTCATTAGCCGGTTTAACGGATTTAGATAGTCTCGATCTCAGAAACAATAAAATTAGTGATATCAAGTTTATAGCTGGTTTGACTAGATTGAATCGTCTTAGTCTTACCGAGAATAAAATCAGTAATTTGCAGCCATTGGCTGACTTAACCAAATTGGATAAACTCGGTCTTGATCGGAATCAGATCGTTAATGTGAAGCCTTTAGCTAGCCTGATCAACTTGACTGAAATTGGTCTTTCCAGAAATCAAATTGTTGATGTGCAGCCACTAGCTGGCTTAACTAAATTGCGGGGTATCTACCTCAATGAAAATAAAATCAGTGATGTAAAGCCATTAGCTAATTTGACTGAATCAATGCTTCTAAATCTTAATAACAACAAAATCAGTGATATAAAACCGTTAATTGCTTTGATGAACTTGAAACCTTATAATGCTGTATATATTAAAGGGAATAAAGTTAACAAGAAAAATTGTCCATCAAGGTGTCTTTTTAACGATCCTACTAAACTAAAAAGTATGCAAGCAGGATTTGAAATGAGTCATTACTCCTTTTCCAGTCCAAGGATAAATTTTCGTGATTAGTAAAAACTATATCTAGCTGATTTGCCAATCAATTTGTCGGGAACAGTGATGTTGTCTACAATGGGGATGCCGATTATCTATTGAGTTAGGAAGTGCTGACGATGAGTAACCAAGACGGGGGTGCGTGTGACTTTCTACAGAGAAAAATTAGAATAG
>JANOXZ010000099.1:0-5717 GCA_031418695.1 Synechococcales cyanobacterium VAR_35_metabat_10 | reverse complement strand
TGGCTGTGCTAGTTAGTGGTGAACCTGGCACTGGCAAAACCGCATGGACTCAGGCATTTGCCAAAGAAGTGATGGTGCCATTGGGCTACACCATTTTTATTCTGGATCACGATGCGGTAGAAAACTTCGTACCGCCAACTTACCTAGAAAAAATCTGTCTGATCATCAATGAAGCCGACAATTTGGCTAAGAATCGATCGCTGGAATCGGCGCAAGACAATAACAAAACCGAGCATATTCTCAGTTTGTTAGATGGCACGCTGTACCAAAGTGTGATTGATGAAAATGGCATCCAGATGAAGCAAAAACTGGCGGTGCTGATGACTTGTAACACCACCGAACGAATGGATCCGGCACTGCTACGGAAAGGCCGGGTAGACTACACCTGCGAGTTCACCCATAAGTTTGTTTAGTATTCCTGCTTCATTCCCTTCAATATTTTTTGAGGGGAATTTTTTTTATGGCTCCAGAGTAAATACTTACCGCCAAAAGGCAACAGCCACAAAGCAACGATCGACCAATGAAACCACAGAGTCAACCAAAGAGAATTGGATAAAAGATAAGTTAAGGTGCAGAAAAGTTCCAGCAAAGCCCCCAAAAACCACAATTTAGGCTGCTTAAACAAACTATTGAGATGCCCATAGATCCAGGGATATTTGAGAATAGACAGCAGCCAACTCAAGAGAGCCATTAGCCACCACTGTCGAGCAGGCATCTGTTCCCACATACTGGGAATCACCGCCACTCGCAACAAGATTTCTTCGATCGGCAGCCATAGCAGCAAGCCCATCATTAGTGCAATGGCACGTCGATTGTTCCGCAATCTCAGGCCGTAGGCGTAGAGTTGCAGATTCCACCATACCTGAATGGTTTCCAGGCTAGCTAAGCCCCAATGCAGACTGGTAGGAATGGCGATCGAGCAGTAACCCGATAACAGCAGCCAAACCACCAACATTTGAGACACAGTGGGTAAGATGGTGATCGATAACCCAAGACGCAGGAGAATTGTTGATAACATCACCAATGGATTATTTGGGGCGCGGCGAATTTATACATGGCCATTTGTGATTTGCTCTATGGAGATATTTAAGCACAAACCTATTTATTTAGATCATCAAGCTACTACTCCTGTAGATGAACGGGTGTTGGCAGCCATGGTTCCTTTTTTCACGGAGTATTTCGGAAATCCGGCTAGCAATCATTTTTATGGTTGGACGGCAATGGCGGCGATCGATCGAGCCAGGGTGCAAGTAGCTGAGGCAATTGGTGCCCAACCAGAGGAAATAATTTTTACCAGTGGTGCGACTGAAGCAAATAATTTGGCGATTAAAGGTGTCGCTGAAGCTAGCTTACAGCGAGGTCGACACATTATTACTGCCAAAACGGAACATTCGGCGGTATTGGCTCCCTGTGGTTATTTGGAGAAACTGGGTTTTAGTGTGACCTATTTGCCAGTGAATGATCGGGGTTTAATATCGATCGCAGATTTGGTGGCGGCAATTCGCCCCGATACTATTTTGGTGTCAGTGATGGCGGCAAATAATGAGATTGGGGTGATTCAGCCGCTGGCGGAGGTTGGCAAAATCTGTCGGCAGCACCAAGTTCCTTTTCATACCGATGCGGTGCAGGCAATTGGCTATGTGCCGATCGATGTGGATGAATGTGGGATAGATTTACTATCGCTGACGGCTCATAAGCTCTATGGGCCAAAGGGTGTGGGGGCTTTGTATGTGCGATCGGGGCAGGCTCTGACTCCTCAACAGCTCGGCGGGGGTAAGGAAAAACGGGCGGGCACTTTGGCTACGATGTTAATTGTGGGTTTGGGAGAGGCGATCAGGCTAGGAATGGCGATGGGTGTTCAGGAATCTTTGAGATTAAAGGCTTTGCAGGATTCTTTATGGCAGCAGTTACAAGAAATCCCCGATGTGCAGCTCAATGGGGATTTGCAGCAGCGTTTGCCACATAACCTGAATGTTAGCTTTGCCGGGGTGCAGACTAGTGGCTTGTTGCGGGAGTTACAACCTTTGGTGGCACTGTCTTCGGGTTCAGCTTGTGCCAGTGGTCAGCCATCCCATGTGTTGGCGGCTTTGGGGCGGAGTAAAACTGAGGCTAATTTGCGGTTTGGTTTGGGGAGGGGAACTACGCAATTGGAGATCGATCGAGTGGCAGAGGCAACAATCAAGGCCATCAAATTACTGAGTGGTTAGTGGTGATTTAACAGACTAAAAAAGAAAAATATTTCGGGTTAGAATGGCCACGTTCATTCAGCAAGAATTTATTAACATGACAGAACCAGTAGCTTCTCTGTATCAAAGATTGGGTGGAGTTTACGCCATTGCCACGGTTGTAGATGATTTCATCGATCGCATCATGGTCGATCCACGCCTAAACGCCAATCCTTTAGTAGATGAGGCTCATCACCGAGTTACCCCAGCGGGCTTTAAGTATTTGGTAACAGAGATGGCTTGCGCTGCTTGTGGTGGCCCTCAACAATATAGTGGTAAATCGATGCACGATTCCCACGCTCATTTAAAAATCACTGGGGAAGAATGGGTGGCTTTCATGGAAGATTTGGATGATACTTTTGATAAGTTCAATGTCCCGGCTCCTGAACGCCAAGAATTTATCGCAATTATTGAAAGCACCAAACCTGACATAGTTTTAGTTTAATCCTAAGTATTTTTGTAAATATAGGTGATAAATGCAAAAAGATTTATCCCCTATATAAACTGAGATCATTTATTCTTCAGTTTCAGCTAAAGTGACGATCGCCTGTGCCCACAGAGTGTACTTGAGGGTTGCTAAATCCTTGACGGTTTTAATGTTAAAAGCTGCTTTCAGGTGTTCGGCGTCACTTTCGGTTACGCCAGCGATCGCGGTGACAGGGGCATTTACAAGTTCTTTAAAAGACTTGCCTTCGTACTCTTTCATCAAGACACTATTGATATTCATAGGCTACACTTACGAATTAATAACTAGAGCTACATTATATTAGCACAGGCAAATCATACATCTAATTCTAAACTACCTTTAAATCACGACGATTGGGATGCCTCTTGAACCGTGCCAAATCGTAAGAATTTCAATAAGACTCGGAGTTTCATCAACTCGATAAAATATTCGATATTTTCCACAAAAAATCTCACGCACTCGGCCAAATGAACCACGCGGATAGCTGGGTCCAATAAACGGAAATTTCTCTAGGATTTCAATGTGACTTAAAATATCTTAACCAATCTTTTCCGACAAAGTAGAATCTGTTGTTGCCAGATACAAGCAAATTTCACGCAGGTCATCAAGGGCTGGTTCAGTCCAAACTATTTTGTAGCCCATGATGCAACCATACCTTTAACATCTTCATGAGAAACAACCCGCCCAGCATCGGCAGCCTCTTCCCCACGTTGAATTGCAGATAGAATATCAATTTCTTCTAGTATTTCGGCAAGTGATGTTTCTTCGGGCAGCTTTTTGAGAGCATTAATGACAAGTTCTTTGGCAGTCATAGGACAAGGGGTACTTATAGAGGGGTTGAGTCTATCAGGTAGTTTCACAATCCAGACTCATTATATCTTATCTATTTTTCCAAAATTCGATACGGTCTTGGTTAGCTTTGTCGATTTTTGCTTGCCGCAAGTTTTCATTCAATACTTCTGCGATTTGCTGGCTCAGGAAGCTGTTGTAGTTTCCACTGACACTCTGGGCTGGTTGTAGGAGGCTAATTACGTCGGCACTTAAACATTTCCACCAGGTATGCTGCTGAGAGGATAGGTTGATGCCATGAAGGACATAGTTGGCAAAGTGTTCACAGTTATTGATGACAATATTATATTTGGCAACTGAGATGAATTTATTTATTCGATCAAATTCTTCCGAAGTAACGTTAACAGCCCCTTGCAATTCAATCCCATTTGCTCCCCAAGCTACAGAATTATCCAAACCAGGTGTTTCAGAAAGGTAGTAATGATCAGCGAAACCACCAAGCTCCTGAATTGGCATCTTGCAAATTTTAAACACGCTATATTCTACAAATGTAAATCTCATAAATGAGCTGATTTCCAAAACAAAATAATTATTGATCGAACTTGCTAATTTCAAATTATTTTCATCAGAAAGATTAAATTCAACATCTCATATAGAAGAAGTAAATAAGCTAGCTGAAACCTGAAAATATTCCCCAAGAGCTTTAGATTGAACTCGATCAATCAAGCATTTTCCACTAACAAGCTCAGACACAACTTCTACAGAACCGATGTCACCAAACAAATCATGTTCCTCCATACCACTGTACTCCATCAAATGAAACAAAGCTGCATGGGGAGTAACCTCGCCCATTGGATAATTCTTATTTTCATAGTCTTCAATCAAAGTTACAAGTAATGCCAAAAATCTTGATTATTCGTTACTCAAATCATGATTAGCAACCAGAGGTTCGGCGATCGATAAAGCTCGATCATATTCTTCTTCAGAATTAATAACTTGAGACTCCAATACTACTAAAGATCTAAAACGATTAGGCTTCGCTTTACTGTAATCAAAATCATATTCAGGCAAAAGATTATCATCCAAATTCTCAAAAATCACTCTATCCATACTTTTCAAGCTCTCTATGAGCAGTTAAAAGACACTAAAATTCAATCATCATAAGGCTGAGGGTCAAGGACTTCTAGATCCCCCGGTGAAACCAGCTTAACCCCGCCCGTAGGATTATATGTTGAATCTAAAATCTCAGCAATTACCTGATTGCCATGGCTACCTAGTTGATATCCACCAAAAACCACACATTCGTTAGTACTTTTTATTTTGAGAATTAACTTATAAATTCGACCAGAAGAAGATGCTACTTTATATTCTTGTCCTAACATTTTAATCTCCAAACTTTTAAATAGATTCAACTCTTTTTCATTATTCACAAACTTCTCCAACCAATAAATAGTTTTTTCTACCTGCCATGGTTTTTCATGAATTTTTCCTTCCAAAACATTTACGACAGTCCTAACACCAAGACAAGGAACTAAATAGCTCAGCCAAGTTTCAATTTCACTAGCATCAGCAGATTCCAACCCTTCTTCTAACAAACAATGAAAATATTTTTTACTTCGGAGTTTCTTACGAGCCAACTTTAAAGCACTAGGAACATCTTGCTTCAGCAAAACAAAAACTCTCTGAAACTGTTCTTCTTCTGAAAAGACTATCAAATCTTGATTTTCTTGATGGCTAGACTTAGTTAAACCTATCATAAAACTTACCATAATCAAAGAATTCCCAACACTAATCAATCATTTAAAACTACCTGATTGAAATTGTGATATCGGAAGGCCAGCAGCACTGATAAAATCTGGAGAAGGACGATAATGACCAGATTCATTAGTCCATTTACGCAAAATGCCCCGATTTTTGCGCCCTGAAAAATACACCCTACCTGCATAGTCTACCTCTTTACCCATTGATAGATCAATGTGACCGATCAAGCGACAATCGACGATGGCTCTGACCTTACTAATAAAAATATCTCCATCCTGGGTTACAAAATTATAAGAGCCAGAAGGAGTACAAGTTAGAGAAGTTGGCATCAGCTCTTTCCACTTACCATCATCGTAGACTAACCTAGATCTCTGGATAATCTTCGGCAAATCTTCAGGAATTAAGTTAAAAAATTTTCTTGACAGTTTTTTGCTCCACTTACAAAAGTCACTCCCGCCAAAACTAAAAACGCACCG
>JANOXZ010000098.1:0-3912 GCA_031418695.1 Synechococcales cyanobacterium VAR_35_metabat_10 | reverse complement strand
CCATCATTGCCATTGCCAAGAAGATTCTGGTATTAGCATGATCTTCGGCCTTTTCTGCCCGATTCTCGAGCTTTTTGACCTCACGGCTGGCCTTCCATTCCTCAATGTTTAACTTTGCTTCCGCTCCTTTTTCCTTTAATTGAGCTTCAAGCTTGGTTCTGTAATCATTTAGCTCGTGCTTCTTAGCATCAATACTTGATCTAGTTTCATCAAGCTTAGATTGAATTTCAGATTGACTCTTTTGAGTCACAGACTTAATGCTTTTGCGAAGAGATTTTGCCCGATCTTCGACTGCCTCTAGGTCGTCGTGCAGTTGTTTGGTGAAATTATCAATTGCAACACTCATGATTTTAAGTTCTTTGTAAGATTTACACCCTCTATTTATACTGGAGCTATCCTGAAAATAAATCGACCGACAGACAGAGATTTCGCCTGTGTTCGATACGCGGCATCTGTCAATAGAAAGAGATTATCTTGATTTAAGAAGGAAATTTTTGGTAGACTGAATCAGCTCTGGCAGTTTCCTGAATAGTCCTTGCTCAATACTTGGATGGTAGTCTTTGCAGTCAATTGCTTGGTGCGTAAGTACTGTTGATGGATGAATGGCACATTTTAGGTGGGGATTGCAGTTTAGGTATTGACACTGATCGCACTTAATTCCGTAGAAATTAAAATCAATTAAGTGCCTTAGCCATTTAGCAAGATAGTTATAAATGGTGGCTATGATTGTCGAGCATGTGGCAAAAATAATGACTGCTACAAAAAATGCTCTTACTGTGAGTGTTATTTCAAATCCTTGCTTCCTTGGATACAGTAGATCAGGGAATTTTATTACTGCTAAATGGGATTTCATGTGTAATTTTTATTTGAATACGTTTATCTAAGGAGAATATTTTGAACCACTTCTAATAGTCGCCTCGAATTTCTGACTAATTTTTTCTCATGCTTAGGATGATAGTCTTGACAATCTATTGCATTCGCTGTCAGAGCGACTGATGGATGGAGAGCACATTTGAGATACGAATTGCAGCTCAGGTATCGACATTGCTCGCAGGGGTTCTTGGGAGCTACGCCAAAAGCAAATGCATTTTTCTTTCTTTTTTTAAATAAAATATTTGAAAAAATGCTTGCGATCACAATAAAAGTAATGATACTTAAAAAGACTATATTATTCATAGAAAGAACCAGGCAGAAAGATTACGATTAGTAAATTGGATACTTGGTATGTTCGCTATCATCTATCTGTACGCATGAGGTATCAGATGGGATGTACTGTTATTGCTGCCAACTGAAGACAAGATTCAGCGCAATGCCTACAGGATTCTGCACAGACATGACACAGATGGTCATCGTGCTTTTCACATTCAGCAGCGCACCGACTGCAAGCTTGCGCACAAAGAATACATAGGTCTCCATAAAGCCCAGAATTACGAGCCATAAACTGGGCACAGAGGGCGCATAAGTCGGCACAGTCTCGGCAAGCTTTAATACAAAGAGACATCGTGCGCACCATATCGCTATCTAGACAAACGATTGTGCATTTTTCACAATCATGGAGGCATTTCATGCAGGCTTCGATGCAAGCTTCGAGTTGAGAATGGCGAGATTGAGTCGTAATCATAAATGTAGCTTCCTAAATTTTGTGAACATCAGTTTAAGCACTAATGCTAAATTTCATTAATAGTGAGGCTAGCCGTTTCTCCTTGATTAATTTGTCAAGGAGAAACTTCAAGGATTGTTAGCCTTTAGTAGCTTCTAATAGTTTGCCCAGCACTACTTGAACAGCTTTCTGTCCAGATGGCAGCCTTTGAATAAAACCATCTAGTTCAGAAGACGGCTTTTCGGTGGCTTGAGAACTATCGATTAGAGATCTCATATAGTTGTTATACGAACTAACAGCTCCTGTAAGAATCACTGGATCGATCGACCCATCACCACCTCTCAACCCTTGCATAGATTCAGCTAACTG
This sequence comes from Synechococcales cyanobacterium VAR_35_metabat_10, assembly GCA_031418695.1. GTDB lineage: Bacteria > Cyanobacteriota > Cyanobacteriia > Cyanobacteriales > Chamaesiphonaceae > JAAFHZ01. Next base: position 1,943 of record JANOXZ010000098.1, on the reverse strand, counting down.
TTGAGCCGCAGCACCACCTCCTAGGGCAGCAACCAAAGCATTACTGGCCGGAGTATTAGAGTTTTTGGCAGAATTAATCACAGCCAAGACGGTTTCGGCGGTGGTGGCTTCGACCTCAATCGTATTACCATTGACAGATTGACTACCGCTAGTACTCGCTACCGTCAGGGTGGCGCCAGCGGCATTAACTTTATTCTGAACATCACTGTTAAAAGCGGCATTAGTAGAGTTACCAGGAGTGGCACCGCTGCCGAGCACACCTCTCACCGGGTCAGAACCGTAGGGTGGATTACCAATTACGTCTACAAATCTTTGAGCATTAGCTATTTCAACAGTCAAAAACAAGCTGGTGATGGCCAAGACGATGGTTAGATAAAGATTTTTGGTTTTCATAGGACACAAGAGGTTAGTAGTTTACAGAGTTCGAGAAAAACATTGATGTGAGCTACTTTGAGACAGCAGCTCACCAACGCGATTAGAAGTTAATCCCGATACCACCGCCGATCGCAAAGCGGCTTTTTGGTCCAGTATTTTGATCGCCTGCTACATCCAGTAAAGATGGAGTTACTTGTAAACCAACACTGTCACCTAGCTTGAAAGTTATTGGTAAACCAAGGCTCACGTTGCGGCCATTGTAGTCAGCAACTAAACCAAAATTTTCGGTGGCACGGAAGCCTAGGCTACCAAAGACGTTCGTATTGCTTCTATCTGCTGCTAAATCGCCGAAGTTACGAAATCTGCCGTTGCCAGCGCCGACTGAGGCTGTAAAGTTGGTGGTTTCGCCTAGTGGAAGAATTCCTGTAACCACACCGTAGAAAGTATCTTTAGGATCGTTGGTAGCAATGTAGCCATTGCGAATAGCATTTTCCCAACCAGCGGCAACCGAGACATTTTCACCCAATTGTTTATGAAGCTTAAAGTTGAATCCACCTCTTTCTCCAATGGTGTTGCCAGCAGAAGTATAAGAGGCTTCTAAGCCAATAAGATTGCGGGCATCACCTAAGCCAAGCCCTGCGCCATAGAGGGTGCTATTACCATCTCCGGGCGGAGCGATCGCTGCTGGTAAATTGCTTTGGTAGCCTGCTCCTACAAATATATCGCCCCAGTTTGCACCAAAAGCGCTGGGAGTAGTAACTCCGTTGACAGGAGCATTTACCGGTCTACGGCGGTTACCTGCGACAATTTCGGGTGTAGTGCCAATGTTGGTACGGTTAAGGATATCTTGTTCAGTAATTTTGGTTAGTACCGGAGCTGCAGCACAGTTCACAATATATTTTTGAGCTGGATTGTCGATCGGCAGTGCGGGCAATCTACCCGATGCCACTAAAATTTGGTGAATAGAGGCAGCTACATCTGCTCTAGTCGCCGGTCTGTTAGGGTCGTAGGTCTTGCTGACTGGGTATGACACGCTGACTGATACGCATTTTTGGGTGGCTGCAAGCAGGGCATTGCGACCATAGACGGGCACTTGGGCGGCATCAGCAAACAGCTCATCTACGCGATCGGCTGAGTTGTTGGCTTGTAACTTGCTGCCATTTACCAAAGATACTAGTGATTCAATCCGAATGATGTTGCGGGTTGGGCCAAAAGTATCATTGGGGTATCCGGTTAAAAACCCCGATCGATATGCTTTATCGATTACTGCACTTGCCCAATAACCTTCGGGCACATCCGGAAAAGCGCGAGATTCGCGGATTGGGGTTAATTCAAATGATTTGTTAAGTAATGCTGCAAATTCGGCTCTAGTAACTAGCTGTTCGGGACGAAAAGTGCCATCTGGATAACCAACAATGATGCTTTTGTCGATTAATACTTTAATAAAAGGCTCTGCCCAGCTACTAGCATAGTCACTTAGATTAGCCTGAGCAAACGCTTTGGGTGCCAGGGTTGGGGTCTTGGATAATGGCGTGTTGACGCTGGAGTCAGTACGCTTAGGAGTTTCT
>JANOXZ010000097.1:0-4823 GCA_031418695.1 Synechococcales cyanobacterium VAR_35_metabat_10 | reverse complement strand
TTATGAGAAGATTTTAGCACGATTGGGAGATGAAGAAGCTCTTAACAAATATCTTTTAGAAAATAGATCTTACTACTACTGCCCAATAAATGTAGAAGTCATCAATGCTCTCAGTCATAGTGATTTCAACACAGAAGAGGTTCGTGAAAGATTACAGAATGCTCTAGAAAGAGGCAATCAATTTTCGGCAACTGCATTGGCAAAATTCGGAGTCACTGAGGTAGTGCCAAAGCTTATTGAAGTTCTTAATAGTGACAATTATCAGACACAACTTGACGAAATTATGAAATTGATCGCTAATCTAATAAATCAGGATCACTGTCCAGATAGGGATTTGATTATCTTAGATATTGTCAATCGTCTCAATGGCTCCGGAACTCATAAAAACTATTATTTCAGGAGCAGATTAGCGATAGTCTTAACGAGAGTGGACAGCAAATACTTAGTTCATTATCTTCCAAAACTATTGACAATGTTGAATACAAAGATGGGGCAACAAGTTTTGTGGGTCATTGAATCCATTCAAGCAAGCTGTAAATTCTATAACTACAAAATCCTAAACTCTCCGCCACCCCCAGTAGAAAGTCACTCCCCAAGTACGCATATCACCATCAATACTCAAGAGGTCAAAATCTTTGAGAACGTCAATGAATATTACACAAACCCACAAAATACCACCTAAGATTTCTTAACACTTAGCCCAAGCGTACATAAAGGAAAGACAACTATGATTTCTTCACAACTAATTGATACCCTCGATCGACTACCTTCAGCCTTACAAACAGAAGTCTTACACTATGCCCAATACCTCGCCACCCAGCATCTCCAATCATCAGAGTCAGAACAACCACCCACCAAATACCGTCAAGCTGGCACCCTCCAAGGCATGTTCACCATGACCGATGACTTCGACGCGCCCCTAGAAGACCTACAAGACTACATGTAACCATGACCCTCCTCCTCGATACCCACGCCCTCATCTGGTTTTTAGAAAACGACCCTAAACTACCCACCGCTATTCGCAACCAGATCGAAACCACCCCCAATGTTTTGGTCAGCATCGCCTCCCTCTGGGAAATAGCCATCAAAGCCAACATCGGCAAACTGACACTCTCCTTTCCTTTCAACACAATTCAGCCCAGCCTCATCACTGATAACATTGCCCAACTACCCATCAGTTTCGACGACCTCCAAATTTATCTTTCCCTCCCATTACACCACCGAGATCCCTTCGATCGCATCCTCATCGCCCAATGCCTGAATCATTCCCTGACTTTAGTCAGCCAAGACAGCAAAATGGATAATTACGATATCCATAAAATATGGGAATAAGCCGACCTCAATCACAAACCATTCATCCTAAAAATTACGCCATGAATAACAGCTCCAAGTACAACTTCCCTAACGTCCAGAAAGTCCAAGTCTTTGAACAGGTGGACACTTACATCGAAAATCAAGATTCTTCAGAGGCAATAAACAAAGCTCTCCTCGAAGAAATTGCCGATTTGCAACAGCTCATTGCCGACCTTGAGCTTCAACATCCCAATCCAGCCGGAGACGCAGCCGCTCTAGCGATCGTTGATAATGCCCTCACCACAATTCAAACCCAGCAGCCCGATCGATGGCAAAAAATTCGTCACCAAACCACTATCCTTAAACAACAACTCCTCAACCCTGAACGTCACCTCCAAGCCAGCAAAGCCACCCTGGTCGAAGTAACCAAAGCCGCCTGGGAAAAAAGCCTCATTGTCAAAGCCGTTATCACCTACCTCGACAAATTTAGCGAAACTCCCGACAAAGGAGCCTAAAAAGTAATTTGGTGAGTCAATCGAAGGTCTAATTGACTAACAATCCTAACCTCAGCATTTTCAGCGTCTCGGCGTGGCAAAATTAAAGTTTGGGCATGTAGGTAAAGCCGACTCTCCGCTTTGCGCTCCGGCTCCCCTTCTCCTGCCTTGGGAGAAGGGGTTGGGGGATGAGGGTCTTTCCTCGAAGTCTTTGTCCCATGTTGAGTTGTTACCCCGCCAATAATTTCTTTGTTACCATAAAGTTGATCGCCTAAAATTGCTGCCCCCAAACCGATCGCCACATGCACTCTCAATTGATGAGTCCGCCCAGTCAAAGGTCGCAACTCCACCCAAGTCAAATTCTCCTGCCGATCACCTCTGGTGCAAGCGAAGCTATCGATCACCCGAAACTCCGTAACACAAGGTTTTCCAGATTCCCGATCGACTTTTTGCCTCGGTCGATTCTCCAGATCCGCTGAGAGCGGCAGCTCAATCACCCCTTCATCCACTAAAACATTGCCAAATAAGACCGCCTGATAAACCTTTTGCACTCGTCGTTCGGCAAACTGCCGAGCAACCCAATGATAAGCTGCCAGATTCTTGGCAAACAACAGCACCCCAGAAGTATCTCGATCCAATCGATGTGCAGGATATAATTTTGTAGCTAATTGTTGCTCTAGCAATTGCTGAGCATTCGGTTGACCATAACGACCAGGGACAGATAGCAAATCGTGGGGTTTATCGATCGCCACCAAGTCCCGATCTTCATAAATAATCGCTAGCTTCTCGGAAGGAATACGCCGCTGCACCTCCGCCGCTAACCCCGAAAGCATAAATCCCATCAAGGGCTGGCATCGATCGGCACAGGCTCCATAAAATACTCCCGGCTGTTTATCGCCCATAGCTGCACCCCACCAAAACTCAGCCATAGCCAAGGGGGTCAATTGATGACTGGCTGCATAGTGTAAAAGTTTAGGCGCACAGCATTCACCGCTGCCAGTAGGTAAACCAGTGGGGCGCAGATTTTGTAGTGATTTGGTTTCTCCAGCAAAGTTAGTAATTGTAGTGGTTTGGTGCAACTGAGTTTGCAGAGTTTGAGAAAGAATTTGCCGCTGTTGTTTGAGATCGCGGATTTCGGCATTTAATCGATCGACCTCTAACTTCATAGGTTCTAGCACTGACTGCCAATGCGCTTTGAACTCCCGTTTGCGGCGACTATCAGCTTTGCTGGCTTGTTCGATCACCGCTAAATCGTCGGGTGCTAAATTGCGCTGTTGTTGGCGCTGGCTGCGACGTTCTTGGAGTTCGGTGTTTAGTCGATCTCGCTGTTGTTGTGATTCTGCAAGTAAAGCAGCATATTCTTGATGGATTGGTGAGTTTTGGACGATCGAAATCCGATCCCGCAAAACACTTAACTGCTGAACCGTAGCAATCTCTGCAATACCCATGGTTTCTCGACCGGGCAATGGTGGCACCCAGCCAACAACGGTTGTTTGACCTTGCCATAGTCCCGAAAAAGCTTTAAGCGTAAGGATCTCACCAGTTGAAGATTCAGCTAACAACAGGCCATACATCTTACCTTCTTGCTGAAACTGCTTGTCCGTGGCCATCTCGGTCATCCATTGCTGGGCAAGGTGTTCGATCGTCTTAGTGCGTGGCAATCTAAGTTCTTGGCCACTCAAGGGACATTTACCGACATACCAATAAGTTGGCTCCAATTCCCAAAAAAGTTCTGTTAAATCCATGTATGCAATATACCTAAAATTTCAATTACATCACAAGGAGAAGGTGAGTCGAGAAGAATCGATCGATTCACTGAACCCAACTAAGCAATGGAATCATCGGTTATTCGGCAATTAGCTTAGGAAACAGCATAATCGGAGTATTCACGCATTGAGGGATGGTGAAAACCTACTACAATCTCCTTTTTAGAGATGCCCATTTCTTCTAGTTCTCGATCGACTTCAATATCAGTATTATTTTCCTGAAGCCAAATTTTTCCATCTTTGATATCAAAGTGAAAAATACAATGGTGCATCCGACGTTCGCCATCCCAACCCGTGCGAAGTAGCATGTAGTGATTATGAACTGTATCAGCAATTACTTGTGTTTCGATTTCTGGGTTTTTGGGACCATAGCTGGAGTAGCTATTGAGAAATTCTTGTAAGCATTTACGATAGTGCTCTAATCTATCCATAATTGAATCCACTGAGTGTTTTTGCTGTAAACGAAAATTTTGATTGGGTGAAACTCCAAAATCTTCTGAATTAGAACTTCTTGAAACAGTGTATCATAAGTTGATTTGGGGACAGCAAGGTACAGATCTCCTTCAGGTTCCTAGCTTTAATATGATTCCCCTGAATGAGTACACCGCTGCCGTTGGCTTCAACTCCGCTCATCTATACATTAATCATTGACAAAAATTTTATTATTTCTGTCTGAATTTATCAATATCTTTGTTTTTCGATAAGAGAAACTTAAGAAAAGATTTATTTTGAAATCGACAAGTTTGCATGATTTCTAATAATCGTAAGTAGTGAGGCATTAAAGATTCAAAGAAACTTCCTGATATTTTTCTTTGCACAGCTAAATGTCTAATTGCACGCTCTCCCATATTATTATTCCAGGGTATGTTATCCTCTGTGAGAAAGACGAACAAGCTATTTCTATAACGCAGGAATCGCTTTTTGTATTTTAGAGTTAATTCTGATTTATATGTCTTTTCAATTGTATCATTATAAAACTGATTCACCACAATATTTAGTTTGCTAAGCTTTCTCTTTTTTAATCCATGCTCTTCTACCGCTTTTAAAATGGGTACAATTAAATCTTTTACTTTTGATGCAAATCCCTCAAACTCACTATCAAACGGTGCTTTCCATAAATCATCATTTATTTCCCTAATCAAATGCACCCAGCATTTTTGTTGTTTGCATTTAACAGAATCATAACCAGGATAAAAATCCGAAACTAATATCCCCAAATAGCCATCTAAAAAGGGTGCGTGTGACTTTCTACAGAGAAAAATTAGAATAG